>NZ_PYSV01000012.1 GCF_003028415.1 Deinococcus arcticus | reverse complement strand
CACGGAGCGACCACCTCGGCGACTCTTCCTGTTGCTGGAGCAGGTTGGACGAGGTAGACCACTCCCACTTTATGTGGCCTAAATGCCGCTCAGAACGGCAAATTATGTCCGAGTCAACGGACTACCACTAAGTAGCTCGCTGTTGATCTTGAGATCAACCGAGCGGAGCGAGTATCGAAAAAAGTACGTTGCACCGGGAGTGGAGACTTTGCGGTGCTCTCCTGCAAAGTCGTAACGTGAGGTGCAACGTCCTTAACTTCACGCTGGGCCCATCCGCTTGACCCTGAACCGCGGTTGCGCCCGGTGGGGACGGCGTCCATAGCCCCCGGCTTCCCTGCAGCGCCGCTGCAGGCCACTGCCCCCAAGGTCCCTCCCCTACCCCGCGCGCGCCTCCTGCAACACTTCCGAGAGCCGGGACAGGCAGCGGCTGTACTTCTTCGCATACGCCCCGTGCCGGTACGTGTCAATAAACAGTCCCCCCAGGCCCTGCCCGGTGAACCCGGCCGGCAGCCCCAGGTCGTACAGCTTGTCAATAAAGTGCACAAAGCGCAGCGCCACGTTCTGGTCGGGCATGGCACTCAGGTCGGTCACGCCCACCGCGCCCACGCCCTGCAGCAGGCGGGCAAAGCGGCTGGGGTGCACATTCAGCAGGTGGCGGCTCAGGTCCCGGTGGCTGATGTGTGCCAGGGTGGCCGGGTTCTGCCGCGCCTCCCAGGCCGCGTATTCTCCGGCGCTCAGGGTGTCTTCGGGCCGCACGCCGCGCTGGCGGTAGTCGGGGCCGTCAATGCGGTGGGTTTCAAAGCGGCGGGCAATGCCCTGAATCTGCCGCTGGAAGTCCGTGGCGTTGAAGCGCCCCTGGCCCAGGGCGCCGGGTTCGGTGTTGCTGGTGGCAACCACACTGGTGCCCCCCGGCATCAGCTGGCCCAGAAAGGTGTTGGCCATGTGGGTGTTGCCGGGGTCATCCAGCTCGAATTCGTCAATCAGGAGCAGGTCGTGCTGACGGAAGGCGTCCACCGCCCGCGTCATGCCCAGCGCGCCGATGATGTACATCAGGTCCTGAAAGCTCATCAGGGCGGCGGTGCCCTGTGCGGCGTGCCACGCGCTGGCCAGCAGGTGCGTCTTGCCCACCCCGAAGCCCCCGTCCAGGTACAGGCCCCGGCCCTCGGGCTTGGCGCGCCGGAACAGCCGGAAGCCCCCAGGCCGCACCTGGGCACCTTTCAGAAACGCCTGCACAGCGGTGCGGGCCCCCGCCTGACTGGGGTAGTCGGGGTTGGGGTGGTACGTCTCGAAGCGCACCTGCGCGTAGCGCGGACTGGGCGCCAGTTCGGCCGTCAGGTCGCTGGGGTTGGGCACCGGGTTGCGGGCCGTAAGGTCAATCACGGTTACTTGTGCACGTCCAGTTCCACCTTGAAATTGCCGCGCCGGGTTTCGTTCACCACACGCTTGAAGTCAATGCGGCCCAGGCCATCGGCGCTCAGAGAATCGCCCTCGCGGATCTCGCTGCTGGCCCGCGCGTGGCTGCCGTTCAGGCGCACCTTGCCGCCGTCAATGCCCTGCTGAAAATAGGCGCGGCTGACCCCAAACCCCTTGGCGCCCACCACGTCCACCCGCATGGAGGGCACCACGACCTCGCGCACCTTGCTGCCCCGGCCAGCACTCTCGCCCACGGCTTCCACCTCCACCGGGCGCCCGCCCAGTTCGGTCAGGTCGGCCAGCGCCTGCGCGGCCTTGCCGGTGGCCGCCACCAGAAAGGCGCCGCGTTCTTCACGCAGGTCGCCCAGCTGCTCTTCTTTCAGGCCCAGGCTCCGCAGGTGCACGCTGAAGTCCTGCAGGTCCCAGCCGGGGCCGCCCGCTTCCGGGGTCAGGCGAAACACGGCCACGCCGCTATCCACCTCGGGAATATGGGCGGGATACAAGGTGAGCACCACGCGCCGGGCATCGGGAAAGCCGCCGGCCAGCCGGTGTTTCAGGTCGTCGCCGCTCAGCAGGCGGCGGTCAATGTCGTCCCCATTTAAAAAAGGGGTGCGCACGACCCGGCCGCCCCGGGCCTGGGCGATCAGGGTGGGGAGGGCAGTGTTCATGGCCGTCAGGATAGTGCGCCGGGGCCGCCGGGATGGCGCCGCGCTCCGGGGGCCGGGTGCGGGGGCTATGCTAAGCGGCGTGAACCTGCCCGATCCCCTGGGGATGCCCGGCGCGCCGCGCGAGACGTGGGCCGCCGTGCAGGCCCATGTCCAGACCCCCGCACCGCGCAGCGGCCAGCTGATTCTGGTCACCGACTGGCAGGGCGAGCGCCAGCGCGCGGCCTACGGGGCGCTGCTGGAGCGCGGCGCCGACCGGGTGGTGGTGGCCCGCGCCTTTGGCCCGCACTTTGGCCCGGCGGGCGTTTCGGCCCTGGCTGAACTGGTGGCCTGGGCCGTGGGCGCCGGCCTGACCCTGCGTGAGGCCGTGCTGCCGCCCCCCGACGCCGCCCAGTTGCTCTCCGAACCGGACGCGGCCCTGGCAGCGCGGGCCGTGGCGGCCAGTTCGCCCCTGGACCCGGGCGTCTTTCTGCCGGGGACCGGGCGGCTGTAGCGCGCCAGCCCTCAGGCGCCTGGGGGCTGGCCACACGGCCTGAACACCGCCAGCAGCGCACGCTGCCTTACACTGCGCCCATGCCTGTTCCCCTTCTGGACCGCGCCGCACTGGCCCCCATGGGCGACACCCCGGCGGCGGTGCGTGCCCGCCTGCTGAGCGAACTGGACCAGTTCGAGGCCCATCTGACCCAGCGCCAGGCCGACTGGACCCGGGTGCAGCCGGGCCGCGACTGGACCCCGGCCCAGGACGCCGAGCATGTGGCGCTGATCAACGAGGCCATTGCCCGGGTGCTGAGCCTGCTGCTCTCGGAGCGCGCGCTGCGCCCCGCGCCCCAGACCCCCGGCGACCTGACCTCTGATGGTCGCCGCAGGGCCCCCGCCGCTGCCCTGCCCAGTGACACGGGCCTGCCCTGGGCCGGGTGGCCGGCGCGCTGGGCCCAGGGCCGCGCGGCGCTGGAAGCCGCCACGGCCGGGCTGCGCGCCACCCCGGGCCGGACCCTGTGGCACCCCTTTTTCGGGGAACTGGACGCCCTGGACTGGGCCCGCATGGTCACGGCGCATCTGGCCGGGCACCGCCGGGCGCTGGAACGGAGCGTGCGCGCATGACCGGGCGCCCCTCTGGCCCGGCGGGCCCCACCTCCACCCGCACCGACAAGGGCGTGCGCGGCTTTGAGCTGGACGTGCATGTGGCCTTTACGCACCCGCTGCCCCAGGCGCAGGCGCGCGCCGCTCTGCTGGTCCTGGAGGGCCTGACGGTGGACCTGTACCAGCCACATCCCTCGCCCCTGCACGCCGACCCACAGGCCACCCCCGACCCGGACGCCGGGGTGCCGTCGGCCCGCCTGACTGGCCTCCTGGCCGACCCGGAGCTGGTGCGCGCCGGCCTGACCGCGCTGCTGGGAGGCCCGGCGCGCTATGTGGAGGTGGGGGTGCGCGGCTTTCTGCGCAGCGCCCACGGCCAGACCGAGTGGATGCCCTGGCGGCGCAACGCGGTGCTGCCCCGGGCCCAGGTGGCAGCCGTAACTTTTGAAGAGGGCGTGCGCTTCGTGTTGGAGTGACGGCCACGCGGGGGTCAGCTGGAGCGCCTAGGCGTAAGGGTGGGCGCCGCGATCAGGCGCTGAGCGGCAGCACCACGGCGCGGGCCTTTTCGCCGCGTGCGGCGGGGCGCAGGGTCAGCACCAGCACGCGGGTCTCGGGGCGCAGCAGGTAGGGCAGGGCGCTATGGTCCAGGGCACTCAGGGCGCACGCGGCCTCGGCAGGCGGAATGCCGCGCAGCACCACCACCGCGCGGGTGGCGCCCGCATCGGCCCAGATGTCGGCCAGCCCCAGCTCATCACGGCCCTGGCCAGAGCGGTATTCAAAAGGGTGGGCGCGGCGCAGCAGGTGCATGGGTCTCCTTGGACAGGGGGCAAGAGGGCGAGCAGACCGGCGGGCGCCCAGGCCAGCAGCGGCGCGGGGCAGAAGCACCCTGGAAAGACGTGTGCCCACAGCTTAGAAGGCCAGCCGGTGGCCTTTGTCCCCTGTGCGCTCTGGTCCTGCCTGGGTAGGGCGAGCATGCCCCGCCTGTGTTGGACGGGGGTGAATGCGGCGTGTGCGGGCCTGGGGCGCCCCTCATGGACAGCGGTGGATAGGCTGGCTCCTGCGCCTGCCCCTTGCGGCCATTCCTGGCCCCCGGCTCCGTCTGCACGCGGCCCCGGCCCACGCGGGGTGCATGAGGAGAATCCCAGGGGCGGGCCGCCGGGCGCCGCCCTAGAATGGGCGCGTGACCCGCCGGCCCCTGGTGCCCCCTGTCTGCTGGCCGCTCCTGGCACTGGGCCCGGAGGCCCGGTGAGCGCCCCCGTCTCCGAACTGCTGCGCGAATACCAGGAGTACGTGCTGGCCTACCGCCTGCGCCGCGCGGTGGGCGGGCGCGTGACCCCGGCGGGCGAGCAGCTGTCACTGGCCGGATACGCGGCCCTGCGCCTGGAACGGCAGGCGCTGGCGCGGCGGCTGGTGAGAGGGGGCCTGGAACCTGCACGGCTGCGGCAACTGGACGCCCTGTCCGATCAGCTGATGTTCGGCTTCTGGCTGAATCCGGCCGAGGTGGCGGCCTTTCTGCGCGCCGCCATCCGCGAGGGGGGGCACCCGGCGCTGGGGGACCCCGCCGCCTTTGCCGCCCTGCTGACCCCGGCCGAGCGCGCCCGGCTGGGCGAGGCGGGCGTGGCCCAGGTGTGCGCGCACCACCTCGCCTGTTTTGCCCTGGCGGCCCCCATGCTGGACCCGGACGGTCTGCACACAGCGTGGCAGCGCATTGAGGCCACGCGCCCGCCCCTCTTTCTGGACGAGCTGGGCGCGTGACTGGGCCGCTGCGCGCCCGGCTGGCCGGGCTGGCCCGCGCCCTGTTGCCCCGGCCCTGTCCCGGCTGCGGCGCGCAGCTGGGGGCCCAGGCCGGGCTCTGCAGTGACTGCCGCGCGGCGTTGCGCCCGCAGGTCTGGGCCCACAGTCCGCTGCGCCCACACCCCGCGCCCCACCTGCTGACCCTGGGCCCCTACGCCGGGGTGCGCCGCCGCGCCGTGCGCGCGCTGAAGTTTGGTGGGGCCCGCGACCTGGCCCCCGTGCTGGGCGCTGCGCTGGCGGCCGGGGTGCCGCCGGGCTGGGAGGTGGCGGCCGTGGTGCCGGTGCCCCTGCACCCGGCGCGGCAGCGCGAACGCGGCTTTAACCAGGCTGAAGCCCTGGGCCGCGCCCTGGCCGAGCAGCTGGGCGTGCCGTGCGTGAATGCCCTGCGCCGTACCCACGCGGGGGCCCAGCAGGCCCGCCGCCGCGCCGCCGAACGCGAGGACCTGCAGGGCGCCTTCGGGCGCAGCGCTGCCCCGCTGCCCCCGGGCCCGGTGCTGCTGATAGATGATGTGCTGACCACCGGCCGCACCGCGTGGGCCTGCCAGGAAGCCCTGCAGGCCGCTGGCGTTTCCGTGGTGTATGTGGCCGTGGTGGCGAGGTAGGGCGGCAGGAAGCGGGAGGCAGGAGGCGGCGCGCGGTCCCCATCTTTTCCTGCTCCCCGCGCGCCGCCTCCTGCCTCCCCGCCTACCCCAGCTTCTCCCCGGCCGCCACCTGCTCAGGCAGCCAGTTCTCGCGGGGGGGCAGGGGGCACACCCAGGCCGGGCTGTAGGCGCAGTAGGGGTGGTAAGCCAGATTGAAGTCCAGCCGGATCAGCGGGCCGTCGCCGCCCAGCTGCCAGTCCACCGGGGCGTCTACGTAGCGGCCGGCGCCGTAGGTTTCCATGCCGCTCGTGGCGTCCCGGAAGGGCACGAAGACGCGCGCCGGGCGGTTCTCGCCCAGGGGGGCAAAGACCAGCAGGGTGTGTTGCCCTCCCGGCAGGGGCACCGTGACCTCGGCAAAGCCCGCCATGGTCCGTGTCTCGCCGGTGTTGGTCGCCAGGGTCACCTCTGTGCCCGCGTCCTGGGGCCGCAGGGTCAGGGGCAGCGTAAACGCCCAGGCTTCGTCCGGGGGGTAGTAGTGCAGGCCCTGAAAGGTGGCCGCCTCCACCGGACCGCCCCCAGCCGCGAAGTGCTCGTCCTTGCGGCGGCGGTAGTCCAGCACGGCATCCTCGTAGGCGCCCACGGCCCTACCAGTCCACCGTCACGCGGTGCCCGGCGTATTCCACCACGTCGCCCCGGCGCAGCTTCTTGCGCCGCCGCGTCTCGATGTCACCGTTCAGGCGCACCTCGCCGCCCTGCACGCGGAATTTGGCCTCGCCGCCGGTTTCCACCAGCCCGCGCAGTTTCAGGAAGTCCTGCAAGTCAATGGTGTCGTCGCCTGTCATGCCCGGCAGCGTAGCAGGGCGGCGGGGGCGGCAAAGGTGCGCGCCCAGTCCCGCCCCGGAACCAGGAACTCATACAGACTCCGACCAGTGCAACAGCAGTTCCATCCGAGCGGCGCGGGAAAGAGCCGGCCGGGCGCCCCTCGGGGCATGAAGCCGACCAGCCGGAACAGGCCCGGCTGGTCGGCGCAACAGACGGCCGTCCGTCTCAGGGCTTGTACTGGGCGCCGAACAGGCGCACGTCGGCGTCATCCACCTTGCCGTCGCCGCTCAGGTCACCTACCGGGGTGGTCTTGCCGTGGTTGGCCATCAGCAGGGCCAGGTCCGTCAGGTCAATCCGGCCGTCGCCGTTCAGGTCGGCGCCGCTCAGGCGGGTGCGGGCAGCGGCGGGGGTCCACTCGGTCAGGCGCAGTTCGCGCGCCAGCTCGGCGCGGATGGCCTCCTGCAGCGGCAGCGGCCCACGCGGATTGAATTCAATGCGCCGCTCGCCGTTCACGGTCACCACGCGCGCCGCCACATCCGGGTTGAAGGGGGCCGCGCCGCCCAGCGCCAGGATCACGCCGCCGCTGGCGTCCAGGGTCACGGGCAACTCGGGGGTGCTCAGGGCGCTCAGGGCCTCGCGCACGGCGCGGGTCAGCTCCTCGCCCTGGGGGCGCAGTTTCACGCTGGCCGCCTGGGCAGACGCCAGCAGCAGCGCGGCCAGCAGCAGCGCCCGCTTCACCGCTGCCCCCGCGCGCTCAGAATGGCCTCGCGCAGTTTGACCGGATCGGTGATGGTACCGGCCTTCACCGATCCGCCGCTGACCGCGTACAGGCCCTGGTTGAAGCCCACAAACGGACTGTCCAGCCGCGCCGTGTACAGCAGGGCCACCACCTCCTGCCCGGCTGACAGCGGGGGCAGGTCGGCCAGGTCCTTCAGTACGAACAGCGCCGGGGCCCCCTCGTGCTGTGGCAGCCGCGCCGGGTCGCCGGCAATGGTCTCGGTCACCGTCAGCGGATAGACACTGTAAATCAGCTCGCCCACCCTGACCTCGGCCGCCGGGCCCAGCTTGGCGCGCACAATTACCTCGGCCTTTTTCGCCTGCTGCTCCAGGGTCAGGGTGGGGGCGGTGGTGGCCGCCGCCAGAGGCGCGGCGCCCAGCAGGGCCGCCAGCCACAGCGCCCTCACTTGCCACCGCCCGGCGCAGGGAGTGGGGTGACGGGGGTGGTGGTGGGCGTACCAGTCCCTGTTGTTCCGGTCCCCGTTCCAGTCCCGGTGCCCGCCGGGGTGCTCCCGGGTGCGCTCGGGGCGGCTTTCTGCTCGGCGGCCTTCTGTTCCGCCGCCTTCTGCTCCGCCGCTTTCTGTTCTGCTGCTTTCTGTTCTGCCGCCTTCTGTTCAGCGGCTTTCTGCTCGTCCAGCTTCTTCTGCTCGTCGGGGAAGAGTTTCTGCGAGAGCAGCTTGCCCTCACCGTCGCGGGCCTCGTAGGCCAGGGTGGGGGCGGCCAGGGCGACGGGGCCCGTGGGCTTCACAGTCAGCAGGGCCACGCGGGCGCCGGTGCGCGGCACAGTCTTGAAGCCCAGGTCCACCACCACGCGGCTGCCCTGCTGTCGCCAGAACAGCACGTTGTTGCCCTCGGGCTGGACCCGCGTGACAATCACGCCGGCCGGCAGGTCCCAGGCAAAGCGCGCCGCCCGCACGCTGCGCGGCGCGGTGATGGTCAGCGGAATGCGGGTCTCACCGCGAATCTGCCCGGCTGGCAGGGTGGGGGCCAGGCTCAGCGGCGGCAGGTCCTGCACATTCAGGGTGATGGTGCGGCTCTTGGTGCTGAGGGTGGAATCGGTCACCTCCACGGTAAAGGTATAGGTGCCGGTCTTTTCCGGCTTGCCGCTCAGCTGCTGGCCCTGCAGCGTGAGGCCCGGGGGCAGGGTGCCGCTGACCTTGCGCACCGTGTACGGCCCCGCGCCGCCCGAGACGGTCAGGGGCGCCGCATAAGTTTCATTGACATAGGCGGGCGCCAGGCCAGCCGGCGACTCCACGAACTGCAGCGGGTCGCGCCCGCCCGTGGCCGAGGTGCCGGTCAGGCTCTGTCCGCAGCTGGCCAGCGTGCCAGCCACCAGCAGGGCCAGCAGCGCGCGGCCCAGGGGACGGTGAGGTGTCATAGCGGGCAGTGTACCTGCCGCCCCCCCGGCAGACCGTGAGCCGGGGGTGTGGAATGCGGGGCGTGCGGCGGCCACACCGGAAGGCATCTGGCCGTTCGGCGCGCAACCCTGCTCTAGACTGCCCCCATGACCGCCACTCTTCCGGCTGCCCCGCGCGTGGGCGAGCGCCTGGGCCGCTACACCGTGCAGCGTGTGGAAGCGCTGCCCGAGATGCAGGGCACGCTGGTGCTGCTGACCCACGAGCTGGGCGCCCGCCACGCCCACGTGATTCGCGCTGACGACAACGCCACCTTTGGCGTGACCTTTCCCACCGTGCCCAAGGACAGCACCGGCATCGCGCACATTCTGGAACACGTGGCCCTGATGGGCAGCCAGCGCTACCCGGTCCCGGACCCCTTCTTTGCCATGCTGCCGCGTTCGCTGAACACCTTCATGAACGCCATGACGGCCAGCGACTGGACCACCTACCCCTTTTCCACCCGCAACGAGAAGGACTTTTTCAACCTGCTCTCGGTGTATCTGGACGCGGCCTTTTTTCCGCTGATGCGCTACGAGAGCTTCCGGCAGGACGGTCACCGCCTGGAATTTGAAACGCCCGACGATCCCAGCACGCCGCTGAAGCTGCAGGGCGTGGTGTACAACGAGATGAAAGGCGCCATGGCCAGCCCCGGTTCGGTGCTGTGGCGGGCCTTTGGCAAGGCGCTGTACCCGGACCTGACGTATGCCAACAACTCTGGCGGGGCGCCGAATGAGATTCCCCACCTCACCTACGACGCCCTGCGCGCCTTTCACGCCGCGCACTACCACCCGGGCAACGCCTTTTTCTACACCTACGGGCAGCTGCCGCTGGAGCGCCTGCTGCAGGAAATCGAGACGCAGGTGATGGTCCGCTTCTCGCCGCAGACGCTGGACGTGCAGATTCCCGACCAGCCGCCCTTCGGGGCGCCCCGGCGCGAAACGGTGACCTACCCCAGCACCGACACCGAGCGCGGCGCGCAGGTGGTGGTGGCCTGGAAGCTGGGTCACAGCAGCGACCCGCACCAGAACCTGCGCTGGAGCGTGCTGAGCGACGTGCTGCTGGGCAACCCGGGCGCGCCCCTGACCCGCCCGCTGATCGAGTCCGGGCTGGGCGGCGCCCTGAGCGACCTGAGCGGCTACCGCGACAACTTCCGCGAAGGCGCCTTTGGCGCGGGCCTGAAGGGGCTGCCCGCCGGACAGGCAGGGGCCGTGGAAACGCTGGTGCTGGACACCCTGCGCGCCATTGCCGAGGGGGGGCTGGACCCCGAACTGATTGAAAGCAGCCTGCATCAGTTCGAGATCATGCAAAAGGAGGTGAGCAACGCCGGGCAGCCCTACGGCCTGCAGGTGATGTTCCGGCTGCTGGGGCCGTGGCTGCACGGCGGCGACCCGGTGACGGGCCTGCGCCTGGACGACGCCCTGAACGCCCTGCGCGCCGATCTGGCCGCGGGGCCGGTGTTCGAGCCCATGCTGCGCGGGCTGCTGGACAACCCCCACCGCGTGACCCTGGAACTGGCCCCCGACCCCGCCCTGGCCGCGCAGGTAGAGGCCGACGAGCAGGCCCTGATCGCGCGCCTGAGTGCCCACTTCACCGACGAGGACCGTGCCCGGATTGTGGCCGAAAGTGCGCGCCTGAAAGAGGTGCAGGCCCAGCCGTCTGACCCCAGCGTGCTGCCCACCCTTACGCTGGCCGACGTGCCGGCCAGCGTGGCGGCCGCACCCTACACCACCGAGCAGCTGGGCGCCGTGACCGTGGCCCGCGCCCCGCAGCCCACCGGCGGCCTGAGTTACCTGGACCTGCGCCTGCGCCTGCCCGAGCTGCCCGGCGACCTGCTGGAGGTGCTGCCGCTGTACGCCTTTGCGGTCACCCGCAGCGGCGCGGCCGGGCAGGACTACGTGGCCCTGGCCCGCCGCCTGGAAGCCGTGACCGGCGGCGTGAGCGCTGGCGTGGGCGTGGGCACCCCACCCGACGACCTAAACCGCGTGCGGCTGGCCCTGACCTTCAGCGGCAAGGCCCTGTCGCGCAATGCCCCGGCGCTGGTGGCGGTGCTGCGCGACCTGCTGAGTGCCCCCGAGTTCACCCGCGAGCGGCTGGAACAGCTGCTCAAGCAGCGGCTGGCGGGGTTCAAGGCCGGGGTGGTGGCCAGCGGCAACGCCTACGCCGAGCGCCTGGCCGAGGCCCAGCTGAGCCCGGCGGGCGCGCTGCAGGAGCGCCTGAGCGGCCTTTCGGCCCTGGCCACCCTGAAGGGCATCGTGGAAGGAGGCGGGCTGGACGCGCTGCTGGAGCGCTTTGACCGCCTGCGGGACCTGATTCGCCAGGGCGAGCCCCTGCTGCTGCTCACCGCCACCGAGGCCGACCTGGGGCTGGACCTGAGCGAGCTGACCAGCGTGCTGCCCGGCGGCGTGGCCGGACATCCCGCCCCCGCCCTCTCGCCGCGCACCCCGCAGGCGCGCACCACCGACACGCCCGTGTCGTACAACGCCGCCGCTTGGCAGACGGTGCCCTACACCCACCCCGACAGCCCGGCCCTGCTGGTGCTTACGCGGCTGCTGCGCGCCGAGTACCTGCTGCCCGAACTGCGCGAGAAGGGCGGGGCCTACGGCGGCGCGGCCAGCTTCGAGCCGCGCACCGGCCTGTTTGCCATGAGCAGCTACCGCGATCCGCACATTGCGCGCACCTTCGGCATCTTCCGCGAGGCCCGCGCGTTTCTGGCCGCCCCGCAGGAGGCGCGCACGCTGACCGAGGCGATTCTCTCGGCCAGCAAGCTGCTGGACCCCCTGACCAGCCCCGACACCGCCGGACAGCTGCGCGTGTTCAGTGACTACGCGGGCTATACCCCCGAGGTGCAGGCCGCGTACAAGGCCCGCCTGCTGGCCGTGACCCTGGACGACCTGCGCCGCGTGGCCGACACCTGGCTGACCCCGGAGCGGGCCGCCTACGGCGTGCTCACCGGCCGCGACCCCAACGGGCAGGACGGCGTGGCCGAGCTGGGCCTGCGCTTTGAGGTGGCGGAGGTGTAAAAAAGGGGCCATGAGCTTTGGGCCATGAGCCCTGGGGAGGTCAGGGTTTGGGTTCATAGGGCCTGCCGCCCGGCACAGCACAGGGGAGGCGTGATTGACGCCTCCCCTTCTGGCAGCTTCAGAGCCTTTGAACTCCCCTCAGCCCCCCGGCCTTCCCTCATGGCCCATGGCTCAGAGCCCAGAGCCCTTTCCCCTTAGCTCCAGTTCCACACCGTCGGTTCATACTCATACGAACGGGCATTCAGGCGGCGCAGGTGGCCGATGGCGTGGAAGGGGAAGTGGTACCCCGTGACCCACAGCTTCTCGGTGGCAATGCGGTCAAAGATGACCTGCCGGGTGCGCGCGGCCTGCGCGCCGTCGGTGTCAAAGCCAATGTAGGCGCCCTGATGCTTCAGGGACAGCAGAAAGTGGCCGGCGGCGTCGCCCAGCACCATCACGCCATTCGCGCCGCTGCCGGCCAGCACGCTCAGGTGCCCGGCAGTGTGGCCCGGGGTGGCCACGCTGGTTACGCCCGGCACAATCTCCTGGCCGGCCTGAATCAGCCGGAACCTGTCTTTCAGGGCGATCAGGTTGGCCTGCACCGACGCGCTGGGGCTGGCCTGGCTGGCCCAGAAGCGGTATTCCGCCTCGCCCATCACATGCTGGGCATTGGCAAAGGTGGGTGCGCCGTTCGTGGTCAGCCCGCCGATGTGGTCGCCGTGCCCGTGGGTGATAAACACGGTCGTGATGCTGGCTGGGTCTATGCCGGCGCGGCGGAGGTTGGCCACCAGCTGCCCGTTCGCGCCGCCGCGCCCGGTGTCCACCAGCACGCGCTGGGCACCCATGTCCAGCACCACCGGGTTGAAGTGGTTGACGGTGTTGGTGGCGGCCACGCTGTATTCGGCCAGCGTAGCGGCAAATTCGCCCTGCCGGTCGGGGTTGGCGCCCCAGGTGGGCAGCACGGCGGCCAGCGGCGCGGTGCCGTCACTCAGCACCGTCAGCGTCATGTCGCCAATCTTCTGGCGGTAAAAGCCGTTGCCGTTCATGGGCATGGCGGGAGCGGCGGGGGCCGCCGGGGTGGCGGGCGTGGCGGGGGCCGTCTGGGCATGGGCCAGCGGCGCAGCGGCCAGCACCGCGCCGGCCGCCCCCAGGAGGCGCAGGGCTTCGCGGCGGGGCAGGGCGCTGGGTGCGGTGGAATCGGTATCGGACATGGCAGGACCTCCTGAAAGAGACGAAATGGCGCACAAACGGGTTGAACGCCTTCACGTTAAACGGCCAGCGGCCCGGCAAGATGTTGCCGGGCACGCGGTTCTGGCCGTGGAGGCCTTAAGGTTTTCTTCAGGCAGAGGTGCGGGTGGGGGGCGGTCAGTGCTGGCGCAGCCAGTCCATCAGTTCGGGGCCCGGCAGCGGCGGGGTGATGGCGTAACCCTGCGCGGCGTCGCAGCCCAGGTCGCGCAGCATGTCCAGCTGGGCCTGGTGCTCCACCCCCACGGCCACCACCTGAAGCCCCAGGCGGTGCGCGAGGTCAATGGTGGCCTGCACCAGCGTCACTGACTTCTCGTCGCCGGGCAGCCGGGTGGTCAGCGAGGGATGCAGCTTGACCGCGCTGAGGGGAAAGCGGGTCAGGGCCGAGAGGCTGGTTTCGCCCTCTCCAAAGTCGTCCACGCTCAGGCGGGCGCCCAGGGAACGCAACTGCTCCAGCAGCGCCAGGGTTTCCTGACTGTGGTCCAGCAGGCTGCCGGCCGCCACCTCGATGTCCGGCGCGCCCTCGGCCGAGAGCAGGGGCAGCAGGCGGCGCAGCCCGGCCGCGCGGCGCAGTTCTTCCAGGCTCAGATTCACGGACACCGCCCAGTCCTGAAAACGCTCGCCCAGCGCCGCGCGCACCGACTGGCGGCCCAGCACCGCCTCCTGCACCACCCACTCGCTGATGTGGGCGATCAGTTCACTGCGGCTGGCCAGTTCCAGAAAGGCGCTGGGGCTGAGCACGCCCAGCGTGGGGTGGTTCCAGCGCAGCAGGGCCTCGGCACTCAGGGCGCGCCCGGTGCGCAGCGACACGGCCGGCTGGTACAGCAGCGTGAACTGGTCCTTGTCCAGGGCGCCGCGCAGGGCCTCTTCGAGTTCATAGGCGCGGGCCACCTGGGCGCGCAGCGCCGGATCAAAGACGCTGCGCTGCGCGCGCCCCTGGCGCTTGGCGTGCTGCAGGGCCACCTCGGCGTCGGTCAGGGCCGCGTCGCCGGGCTGGCCGGGAATGGGGGTGGCCACGCCCAGCGCCGCCGTGATCGCCACGTCGCGCGATCCGGCGCGCAGCGGCACGTCCAGGGCGGCCTCCACGCGGTCCAGCGCGCTCTGGGCGTCCAGCCCCGGCAGGCTCAGGGCAAAGGAGTCGTCGGCCAGCCGGGCGGCCTGCCCGCGCACCTCGGCCGCCAGATCATTCAGGCGGGCGGCCACCTGAATCAGCAGGCGGTCGCAGGCGGTGCGGCCCAGCGCGGCGTTCAGCTCGGTAAAGCCGTCCAGGTCCAGGCCCACCACGGTCTGCCCCTGGGCCGCCGGCGCCGCGCCGCCCAGGGCCTCGCGCAGGCCGGTGCGGTTGAGCAGCCCGGTGAGCGAATCGTGGCGGGCGTCGTGACGAATCTTGGCCTGGGCGCGGCGCAGGGCCGTGAGGTCGCGCAGGGTCAGCAGCACGCTGCCGCGCGAGCCGCCCGCCTCCCCGCCCACGCCCGTTACACGCAGTTCCATCTGGCGCACGGTGCCGTCGGGCAGGGCCAGCAAAATCTCCTGGCGCAGCGGCAGGGGCACTTCTTTCCAGTCGGGCAGGGCCATGGGCTCGCCGGCCGGGGTAAACAGGCGCACGCCCAGCTCGCTCATCACGCGTGAGACGGCCAGCCCCACCAGCCGCGCGGCCTCCACGCCCAGCAGGGTCGCGGCCCGCTCGCTCACCAGCTGCGCGCGCCCGGCGTGGTCCACCAGAATCGTGGCGTCCTCGGAGAGCGAGAGCACCTGATTCATGACCCCCAGCGGCGCCCGGCCGCTCTGGGCGCCGGTTTCGCCCTGCGCCACCAGCAACCCCGGCTCCGAGGTCCGGCGCACGCTGAGCGCCAGGGTGCCGCCCGAGGCCAGTTCCACCTCGGCCCGCGCCGCGCCGCCGGTGGCCGCCAGCCGCACAAGGTCACGCACGGGTTCCGAGGGCACATCGGCAAAGCAGGGCCACACCCACAGCGGCGCGCCCGTGGCGGGGGCCGCAGCGGCGGGCAGCAGCTCTTTGAGGCCGTGGCTGGCCTGCAGCACCGCCCCCGAATCCGAGAGCAGCGCGGCGGGCAGGTCCGTGTCCAGCAGGGCCGCCACCCGGGCGGCGCGCTCGTACTCGCCGGTCACGTCCTGCAGGGTCAGCATCACGCCCGCCGAGGCCGCGCCGTAGTAGGGCCGCGCCTCGCCGCGCATCCACAGCGTTTCGCCGCCGCGCGTCACCTGCTCGTCGGGCAGGCGCACCGAGCGCCCGGCCCCAGCCTGCTGCACCGCGCCCAGCCACCCGGGGCGGTCGGCAAACAGCTCCTGCACGCTGCGGCCGGTCACCTCGGCCTCGCTCAGTTCAAACAGTTCCAGAAAGGGGCGGCTGACCTTGCGCACCAGCAGTTCGCCTGTCAGCCACGCGGTAGCCACCGGCAACTGCGTGACCAGCACCTCTGTTTCGCGGCCCTGGCCGTCCAGCCGCGCGGCGGCCAGCAGCATGGTCAGCACCTGCACCGCCGCGTCGGGCACGGGCGGGCCACCATCGGTCCATAGCAGCCCCAGCAGGGCGCCGTCACGGGTCAGCCACACCATGTCGCCGCGCTCGAACCACTCGTCGGGCGGCACCAGATCGGGGCCAGCCGCCTCGGCGGGGCCGTGGGCCTGCACCCGCAGCACCTCTTCGCCCAACTGCGCCAGCAGCACCGCCTGGGGCGCATGCACGCGCAGCAGGTCACTCAGGGCGGTTTGAACAGCAGAAAAGGTGGCCGCAGGACTCATGACAGACCTCGCTTGGGGCAGCGGAACAGAAGTGGGAGGCGAACAGGGCGCACGCCTGGCAGCATGTCACGTCAAGTCTTACCGCCTTCATGCAAAGGTCAGGGAGTGGGGGTGACAGGCTGATGGGGCTTTGCGGCGCCGCCAGTGTTGCCGCTCACGGTCTGGTCCCCTGCTGACCCGGGCGTTTTCTGGCCCGGTTCTGACAGTCACCGCACAGAAAGGACCCTGCGGGCAGCGCCGCACCAGCCAAAAACATCGCCGGGGGCTTCCCGGCGATGGGGGGGCGACGCAGGCTCTGCGCTTCAGTTGTTCTCGGCGGTCATGCCGTAGCTGTCGCTCATGCCCTCTGTGGGCGTAAAGGTCAGGCACTGAGCGGTCTGCCCACTCAGGCTGACCTCAATCTGCCCGGCGGTGCAGTTCATGTCCTCGTTGAAGCGGCAGGTGGTGGCGTCGCAGCGGCTGACCATGCTCTGGGGTTCTTGGGTGTTCATGGGAAAACCTCCGTGTGTCCAGGGTGCGCGCCCGGCCCAGGCCGCAAGGTAAGGCAGCCTGCAAGGTAAAGGGAGTCTCCAAAACCTGAGCGTGCAGATGGGGTTACCGGGCGTTGGGCACTGAAAACCGCGCCCGAGCGAGGTTTTGCAAGAAGCCAGCTGCACAGCGTCCAGCAGCGCCCGGGGAGGCCCTCACGCCGCGCTCATCACGCGGAGGGCCAAGGTGGGCGGCCCGTGGAGTCTTGACCCCACCCGGAGTCCCGTGGTTTCTCGTCTTCGCTCTGCCAGGCGGCTTTGTGAGGCTGCTCATCCCTCGCCGTCGGTTCACCTGAGTTCCTTCTCAGTTCAGCAGGCTCACGCGAATGCCCTGGGCGCAGGCCACGCGGTGGGCCACCTGGTCGGCGTCCAGTTCACCGTGTTCGCGCAGGCCCGCCGCCAGCACCTCCACCTCGCTCCAGGCGCGGCGCAGCCTCGCGCGGGCGCGGCCCCGCAGCACGCTCAGGTAGGCGTCCAGGGTGCTGTGCTCGTCGGGATCGCTCAGGGCGCAGGCCAGCAGCATGCGGGCGTCACGGCCCTCTGCGAGCGGGGCGCTGCCGCTCAGGGCGGCGGCCTCCCCAGCGGCCAGGGCCACCAGCACCACGTCCTCGGCCAGGGCGCGGTTCAGGCGCAGGGCGGCCGGGTCCGGGGCGCTGCGGTACACCACGCCATGCAGGCTGAGGCGCTCCAGACGCAGCGGCGCGCGCGGATGGCTGTGGGCCAGGTAGGCTTCGGCCGCCAGTTGCAACGAGCGGGCGTGGCGGTCCTGGGAAGTAGGGCTGGGCGTGGGCTGGGTCTGGGGGCTGGGCATAATCCTGACTCTGGAACTCAGGATAAGCCCCGGGGCCCGGTGCAGCTGCCCCGCTGTCCAGGGAAGCAGAGCGGGAGGGTAGCCGCTCCTACCCGCCTCGCGCCTCTACTTCAGCCTGCCTGGCTTCCCAGGCGCTCATTTTCGCGCTCAGCTGCGCTTCCAGATCATGGGCGGCCTGGCCCAGTGCGGCGAAATCGGCGTTGGGGGCGGCCTGACCCAGCGCGGCCTGGGCGGCGTCCAGTTCGCCTTCCAGGCGGGCAATCTCGGTTTCCAGGGCTTCCACCTCGCGCTTGAGGTGCCACAGGCCCTTGCCCTTCGGGGCGCTGGCGGGGGCAGGGCGCTCCCTGGTCTCCTGGGCCACCACCGGGCGGTGCTTGGCCTTGTAGTCCTCCCAGCCGGGATACTCGTACAGCTGGCCGTCTTCCAGCAGCCAGATGCGGTCGGCCAGCCCCTCGATAAAGGCGCGGTCGTGGCTGACCATCAGCAGGGTGCCGCCAAAGTCGTCCAGTGCGGCTTCCAGGGCCTCGACCATCTCCATGTCCAGGTGGTTGGTGGGCTCGTCCATCACCAGCAGGTTGTGGTCTTCCTGGGCCAGCTTCAGCAGCGCCAGCCGCGCCCGCTCGCCCCCCGAAAGAATGCGGGCCTGTTTGTCGTGCTGGTCGTAGGGAAACAGAAAGGTGCCCAGCAGGTCGTGGGCTTCGGGGTCTTTCTGGGTGTAGGCGCGCGCCACGTCGTACAGGGTCTGCGAGGGGTCCACGCCGCGCAGCGCCTGATCGTAGTAGCCCACCGTCACGCGGGCGCCGGTGAGCACCCGGCCCCGGGGATCGTCGCTGGGGTCCAGGCCCAGCAGCGCGCGCAGCAGCGTGGTCTTGCCCGCTCCGTTGCGCCCAATGATGGCGATGCGCTCGCCCCGCCTGATCTGCAGGTTCACGTCCCGGAACAGGGTGCGCCCGCCCGGCAGCGTGCGGCTCAGGTGCCGGGCGTCCAGCACCACGTCGCCGCTTTCGGGGGCGTGAAAGGTGATGCGGGTGGTGCGCTGCTCCGGGGGCGGGGCGCCCACGGCGCGGGCCTGCATGCGGTCCACGCGCGCCTGCATGGCCTTGGCGCGGCGGGCCAGCTTGCTCATGCCCAGGCCCCAGATTTTCATGCGGTCGGCGCTGGCCTGCAGGGAAGCGATCTGGCGGCTTTCCACCGCGTGGCGGGCGGCCTGCTGCTCCTGCTCGGCAGCCAGGGTCTCGCGGAACGTGGTGTAGTTGCCTGCGTACGTCTTCAGGGTGCCGCCACGTAGATAGGCGGTTTCCCGGGTCACGGTGTCCAGAAAGGCGCGGTCGTGGCTGATGACCAGCACGGCGCCGGGATAGCGGTTCAGGAAGGCTTCGAGCCACTCCACCATCACGATGTCCAGGTGGTTGGTGGGCTCGTCCAGCAGCAGCACGTCGGGGTTTTCCACCAGCAGGGCGGCCAGCCCCAGCCGGGTGCGCTCGCCGCCGCTGAGCCCGCTCACCGGGTCGTGTTCCCGGCCCCGGAAACCAAAGGCCAGGGTCACGGCATCCTTGCGGCTGCGGCGCTCGAAGCCGCCCCGCCGCGCGTAGTGTTCCAGCACCGCCTCGTGGTGCAGGATGCTTTCAGGGGTGCCGAGGCCCATGGCCTCGGCGGCGGCCTGCAGTTCGGCCTCCAGGGCGTCCAGGTCGTGAAAGGCGGCCGAGAGCACGCTGTCCACCGTGGCGCCGTCGGGAAACACGGGGTCCTGGCGCAGCGCCCGCACCCGCACGCCGGGGCCGCGCTTGACCACACCGCCATCGGGGGCCAGTTCGCCGGTCAGCAGTTTCAGCAGCGTGCTTTTCCCGGCCCCGTTGCGGCCCACCAGCCCCACGCGGTCCCCGGGCTGCACGGCAAAGGTCACGTCCTGCAGAACGGTCAGCGGGCCGTAGTCTTTGGTGGCGTCCTGGGCGGCAACAAGCACGCCCCGCAGTATAGAGGGCCGGGGCAAATGCGGGGCGGGCTCTACTGCCCCAGTCCGGCGGCGAAATCAGTCCCCGCCCCCCAGGCCGGGTGGTCAATCAGCGGGTTGCGGTTGCCCTGCAGGGCAAAAATGGCGGCGTTGCGGTGCCGCTCCCAGTCGCCGGGGGGTTGCGCGGCGTGCCACGCCAGCAGCGTGTCCAGGTGCCGGGGCGCGTAGATGCGCGCCGCGCCGGGATAGCGCAGCAGAAAGTACAGCGTGGCGCGCGCGGCGGCCCCCTTGCCGGCGGCCGGCTCGAACTCGCCCACTTCACGCCGCCCGCAGTCGCCGCGCACCACCTCGTCGTGGTCCGGGAAATCGGCGTAGGGCGTGTTGCCCCGGAAGGAATTGCAGGCCGGCTCGCAGGCAAAAAGGTGGTGCAGGTCGCCGCGCATGGGCTCGCGCCGGGCATACCAGCTTTGCGGCACCACATGCTCGCAGTTGTAGGGCAGGGCCATTTCCAGCGCCTCGGCGCTCAGGTTCTCCTGGGCGGCCAGCCGGGCGCGGCGCTCGGCAGCCGTGCGGTCGGCGGCAATCAGTTCGGCGGGGCTGTGCACGCGCCCCGAGTACAGGCTGCGCAGCTGCCCGTCCGGCCACAGGTCCACCCAGGGGTACAGGTGCCGGGCCGGGTCGTAGGTCAGCGGCCGGGTGTGGGTGCGCGAGAGCAGCGCGCTCAGCGCGGCAAAGCGCCCGGCCGGGTCCAGGGTCTCCCCCAGCCCGGCGTAGTAGGCCGCCGCCTGCGCGCCGTCGGCCGGGTCCAGGTAGGGCCGCTCCTCGGCGGCGGGGGCCGGGGGCGCCACCCGCAGGCTCAGGGTCACGGGCAGGCTCACGGTGCCGTCGGCGCCGGGGGTTACGGTGCCCAGATTCAGGGCGCCGGCAGGCAGGCCGCCGTCCCCCAAGCGCTCCCGGGCTGGGCGGGGCGCCGAGAGCAGCGCCGTCACCAGCCCCGAGCCGGCCTCCGGGCGCGCGCGCAGGTCCGCAATCAGGCGGCTGATGCGCACGCCCTCATTGGCCACCCAGTCCAGTTCGGTGTCCGGGTCCCCGGGGGCGGCGGGGCGGCCGTCGCGGCGCAGCACGCGGCCCTGGGCGTCGGTGCGCGGCACGCCGCTGTGGTGCAGCGCCACCACCTCCCAGGCGTCGTTGAAGACGGGGCTGCCACTGCTGCCAGGGGCCGTGTCGGTCTCGTAGTGCAGGAAATCGGGCAGGCGGTCCACGAGGCGGTTTTCCCGCAGCGCCAGTTGCTTGGGTTCGCCGCCCGGGTGCTGGATGATGCTCAGGGCCTCGCCCACCATGTGCTTGTCCGGGGCGTCCAGCAGGGGCAGATAGCCGTAGGGGCGCGTATCGCCGCGCACCGCCACCAGGGTGTAGTCCAGCGCCTCGCTGGTGATGAACAGGCTGTCCGGGTCCAGAGCCAGGGTTACGCGCTCCCGCAGGGTCCCGTCGGCGCGGAGTTCATAGCTAAATTCCGCCTGCGCCGCGCGGGCGTCGCCGGGCGTGGCCAGCACATGGTGGTTGGTCACCAGCACCTGCGGGCTGCACAGCCAGCCGGTGCCGTAGCCAGCCGGGCGGCCCCGGGCGTCACGCAGCACCAGCCGCGCCACCGCGTCGGCCGCCTGCCGCGCGAGGTCCAGGTAGGCCACCCCCACCAGATCGTTGCGGCCCAGCAGGCGCTCCAGGCTCTGCCGGGGCCCGGGCGGCAGGTGGGCGGCCACCTGTTCGGGCGCGGCCTGCCCGCTGGCCAGCGCCTGGGCATCGGGCAGCGGCACCCCCAGCCGGGTCAGGCGCGCGGCCACCCGCTCGGGCGTGTCGGCGGCGTGGGTGCCCTGCAGTTCCAGGCGCTGCAGCCGGGCGTGGCGCTGCGCCTGCCGGGTGTCGAAACGGGCCTGGGTTGCGCGCAGCACCTCGGGGGGAATGGTCATGCGGTCAGCATACCCGGTACGGTCAGGGTGAAATCAGATGAGCTATTTTCATACCGGGCAAATTACAGTTTCTCTTCAGTCGGCCCCTGGCGCCGCAGGCCAATTTCACGCTGTCCCAGCGCTGGCCCTGCCACAGCCGGGCCTGGGGAATACGGGCGCATTCGTGATAGCCCGCGCGCACGCCAGCGCGGATCAGCCGCTCGTTGCCGCTCCAGGTCGTCAGGGTCAGCACGTGGGCGTCTGTCTCGGCAAAGGTGGCCGCCGTCCACAGCTGCAGCGCCCGGGTGCCCAGCCCGCCGCCCCAGTGGGCCGGATCGAAAATCAGGATGCCCAGGTCCCACCAGCCGCCGCCGGTGGGCGCTTCCTCGCTGCGCGACACCTGCCCCACACACTGCCCACCCAGTTCCAGGATGCGCAGGTGGGGGGTGGGGGGCTGGGCCAGCGCCCGGTCGCTGTAGGCCTCCAGGCCCAGCTCAGAGGGTGGGCGGGCAGCGTGAAAATACGGCGCGTCCCATTGCTGCCATGCGGGTGAGCGTTCGTGGTGCATCCAGCGCCACAGCACGGGCAGGTCGGCAGGCTGACGCGCACGGAGAAGAAGGGCGGGAGAGGGCATGACCCCCACCTTAAACTGACCTGTCTGGGAGGGTGCGCTGCATTGACAGGCCCGGCCAGAGAGAAACTTCATCAGCTTCCTGACGCTGAACTGATGATTGCCTGAGAAACCTAAAGCCCCTCTTTAGAGTGTGGCCCGCACGAATCTGAAGGCTTGGTGTAGAAGCTACACTGCCTTATCCCATGAACAGCACATCTTCCCGCCGCCTGCACGTTCTGCTGATTGATGATGATCCAGCCGACCGCCTGCTGGCCCAGGAAGCCTTTGACGAGCACGCCGACACGGTGCAGATTCACCTGTGCGAGGACGGGGTGGAGGCGCTGGCGTGGCTGCGCGCCCCGGGGCGCCCCCTGCCCGATGTGGTGATGCTGGACCTGAATATGCCGCGCATGAGCGGCTTTGACGTGATTGCCGCCATTCGCGCCGACCGTGGGCTGCGTCACCTGCCAGTGGTGATTCTGTCCACTTCGGACAACCCCGAGGATGTGGCGCAGGCGTACAACCTGTTTGCCAGTTCATACATGGTCAAAAGCAAGGATTTCCCGGGCTTTCTGGCCCAGGTGGACCATTTCGTGAAGTTCTGGCAGGACTGCCGCTTCAAACGGCTGGCCCTGTCCTCGTAAGCCCACCCCCGGCCAGCCCACTGCGCCTTTTGCCGGATGCAACCCCTGCGCCCCGCGCGGCGTAATGGAGGGCATGAGTGATCCTCGCGGCCCGCTGACCCCCCCCGACTCGATGCTGCGCGCGCCGGAGGCGGTGCCGCCCGTGCAGGCCCAGCAGGCTCCCGAGATGGTGCCGCTGTCCCCCGAGGACCGCGCCCGCCTGGAACAGATGGCCCAGGCGTTTGCCCAGGAGGTGCTGGCGGCCGGCACCCACACCCCCGACTTCAAACGCAAGCTCGACGCCGTGCATGAACTGGGCCTGCCCGAACAGCGCGCGGCGGCCCAGAGCAGCAACCGCATGCTCGACCGCCCGCTGCGCGCCACCCGCGCGGGCGCCCTGGCCGAAGGCAGCGACATCCTGCGCGGCCTGACCGATCTGCGCCGCACGGTGGAGGACCTGGACCCCAGCCGCGCGCCCACGCCCCGGCGCCTGTTTGGCAAGCTGCCCGGCGGCAAGAAGGTGCAGAGCCACCTCGACAAGTACCAGAGTGCCCAGAGCCACCTGAACGGCATTCTGGAAGCGCTGTACCGGGGCCAGGACGAACTGCGCCGCGACAACGCCACCATTGAGACCGAGAAGGTGCACCTGTGGGACACCATGCAGAAGCTGCGCCAGTACGCGCACGTGGGCAAGGCGGTGGATGAGGCCCTGACGCTGCGCCTGCAGGAGCTGCAGACCACCGACCCCGAAAAGGCCCGTATGGTCAGCGAGGAACTGCTGTTTGCCGTGCGCCAGCGCGTGACCGACCTGCTGACCCAGCTGGCGGTGAGCATTCAGGGGTATCTGGCCCTGGACCTCGTGCGGCGCAACAACCTGGAACTGATTAAAGGCGTGGACCGCGCCACCACCACCACCGTGAGCGCCCTGAAAACGGCCCTGATGGTCTCGCAGGCGCTGGGCACCCAGCAGGCGGTGCTGGGGCAGGTGACCGCCCTGAACGACACCACCGGCAAGATGATCGGCTCCACAGCCCAGCTGCTGCGCCAGCAGAGCACCGAGATTCAGCGGCAGGCGGGCAGCGCCACCGTGGACCCGCAGATTATCCAGGCGGCCTTTCGCGACGTGTACGGCGCGCTGGACGCCATCAGCGCCTACCGCCAGCAGGCCCTGGACCGCTTCCGCGACACCATGACGGTGCTGGACCGCGAGGTGGCCCAGGCCCAGACCTACCTGGACCGCGAGCGCCAGCAGGCCTCGCGCGAGGTGGCGCAGGGCCTGAACGTGACCGAGAAAGGCGACCTGAAAATCTGATGCGCGCCGCTTCTGTGAACCTGCGGGCCGCGACCCGGCAGGAGATGTTGTCGTGGCTGGTCACCCGACTGGCCGGGCAACCCGCGCGCCCGGTGCTGCGCGTGGGGATTGACGGCGTGGACGGCGCCGGCAAGACCACACTGGCCGGTGGGCTGACCCGCGAGTTGCGGGCCCAGGGCCGCGCGGTGATCCGCGCCAGTGCCGACCAGTTCCACCATCCCCGCGCCGTGCGCTACCGCCAGGGCCGGACCTCGCCCCAGGGCTTCTACGAGGACTCCTACGATCTGGACGCCCTGCGCCGGGAGCTGCTGGTGCCCCTCTCGCCGGGCGGGAATCTGCAGTACCGCCCGGCGGTCTTTGATGTAGCGCGCGACGAACCGCTGGGACTGCCGGCCCAGGCCGCTGGACCCGGCAGCCTGCTGATCGTGGACGGTCTGTTTCTGCACCGGCCGGAGCTGCGGGCCTTCTGGGACGACTCGGTGTTTCTGCGGGTGCCGTTCGAGGTCTCGGTGCCCCGGGGCGCGGCGCGTGGCCCAGGGTACGGATCGCCGGACCCCGCTGCGTCCAGCAACCGCCGCTACGTGGAGGGGCACCGCCTGTATTTCGCCGCCGCGACCCCGGAGGCGCACGCGGGCGTGGTACTGGACCACACAGATCTCCAGCGGCCGGCGGTGCTTCATGCTCGCTGAAGCGCAGGCCCTGCTTGATGCCCGCACCCTGCTGGGGCCGGGCGCGCAGCTGCTCTCACGCGGGGCAACGTGCGTGGCCTTTACCGATGGGCGCCGCGTGGCTCGCCTGGCCCTGGGCCCCGGGGCGCGGCTGGGCGTGCAGGCCCTGCTCCAGCGGCGGCTGGCGGCGCAGGGGGTGCCGGTGCCCCCGGTCCTGGCCACCGGCACCCTGCGCGGCGAACAGGCCTACTGCGTGGACATCCTGATGGGCGGGGACGGCCTGCCCCCCAGCCCCGAGGGCTGGACCGACCTGGGCCGCGCCCTGCGGGTGCTGCACGCCCTGCCCTGCAGCGGGCACGGCCTGCTGGCCGACCGCGCCGACCTGCTGCGGGGCGTGGCGCCGGACCCAGAGGCCGGGGTGCGCTCGCGCCTGCCGGAGGCGTGGCCGTTGGGGACCGTGCCCCTGGACCGCCAGCCGCTGGTGCAGGCCGACCCGGCCCTGCACGCCCCGCTGGCCCGCTGCGCCGAGGCCCTGCAGCGGGCCGCCCACGCCCCCAGCCGCGTGTGCCACACCGACCTGCACGCCGGGCAGCTGGTGTGGCGCGGCGGCCGACTCTCCGCCCTGCTGGACTTTGGCGACGCCGCCTGTGTGCCCGCCGCCTGGGATGTGGCCAGCGTGGCCTACTTCCACGGCTGGGCGGCGGCCGAGCAGGTGGCCGCCGCCGCCGGGCTGCCGGAAGCCCAGGACGCCGCGCTGTTCGGGCTGCTTCTGGCCCAGCACCGCGCCGCGCGGGCCCGGCGCCGCGAGCAACTGGGCCAGGCCGTGGCCTTTGCCCACGGCTGCCTGAGCCGCCTGGCCACCTGGACCCCCGCCGCACCCGCCCCAGGCCCGCGCCTGAGCGCCCCGTAGCCAGACGGAGTGATCCGGCAGGTCACCATCAATGCCTGCGCGGCCCCCCCACTCCTCACTTCCCTCTCTTGTCCCACCTTTACGGCCCCAGGAAGGGCCCCGGCAGCACCACGTCGCCCTTTTCTGCGGCCTGGACCATGTCTCCCACTCGCCCAGCGTTGGGCGGCGCCATGCCCACCGTGGCGGGCTGGAACATGGCAGGCTGCCCGTCACTGGCGGCGCTGGCCTGCTGGCCCTGCACGTAGTACAGCGGCCACCCCTGGTAGAGCATCTGGGTCCAGGGCCGCACGGGGTCGCCGGCGCGCGCCTGTGCAGTGATGTCCGGTTCCAGGGCGTCGGGCAGCTTGTCGTGGGGCAGCATGGGCATGGGCACGTACTGCAGCACGAACGCCTCGTTGTAGCGGGGCCACTGCGGAGCAAACGGCACCTCGTACTGGCCTGCATACGCCTGGGCGAGGGGAGCAAACACGTACAGCGCCAGCGGCTCGCCCGCCTGGCTGACCGCGTACAGGCGGCCGTCGAAGGTGGTCAGGGCCAGAAAGTTCAGGGGCTCTTGGGGGGTCACAGGTCTCCTTGTGGGGGGCGGAGCTCAGGGGCCCTGCTGCTCGGCGCCGGGAAAGGGCAGGGGCAGCTGGGCGGCGGGCACGGGCGCGAACAGGTGGGCTGCGGCCCCCAGCGGCGCGCCCCCGGGCTGATCATAGGCATACAGGTACAGCGGCCAGCCCTGGTAGGTGGCCTGGGGCCAGGGGCGCAGACCGTGGGTGTCCCGGGCCTGCACGCCGGCCAGGGGCGCCAGGGCCGGGGGCGCCGGGCGCGGCCCGGGCAGCGGCACGTAGGTGTAGACAAACAGCTTCAGGTGCTCGGGCCAGTCGGCGGCGTAGGGCACGCGCTCGCCGCACAGCACCGCCGCCTGCAGCGGCAGAAAGCGGTACACCGGCAGCGGGCCGCGCCGGGTCTCCACAGACAGATGGTCGCCGTGGGCGCACAGCGGGCCCAGATCGGCCGGGGGCAGGGCGCGGCGCCGGGGCGTGCCCGCCGTGACAGGGCGCGGGCCCGCGCCCTGCCCCGGCGGAGGCTGAACCACGCGGCTCAAGACCCCACCAGATGCGTGCGGCGGCTGTCCGGGGGACTGCCCAGGCGGGCGTGGCGCAGCAGGTGCACCAGTTCAGCCGCCAGTCCGCCGCGCCCGACCCGCTGGCTGCGCTGCAGGCGGCGCTCGGCCTGGGTCAGCAGTTCGGCCAGGGTGGTGCCGTCCTGCGGGGCGTGGGCCAGCCCGAACGAGAAGCTGGTCCGGCGCACCCCAAAGCCCAGCAGGGCGCCGGCAAAGGCGGCCTGCAGCGGCCCCAGGTGCCCCGGCAGCAGCACCTGCGGCGAACACAGCACAAAGGCCCCGCCGCCCAGGCGGTACGCCTGGGCCGGCCAGTGGCGCGTGCCCTGCGCCAGCACCCCGGCCAGGGCACACAGGGCCGCGTCGCCAGCGGCGTGGCCCGCGCGGCGGTTCAGCCGGTCCAGACGGTCAATGTCCAGCAGCGCCAGGGTAGCCGGGGTGCCGTGCGCGGCGTCCAGCAGCAGGGCGCGGCGCCCCGGCAGGCGGGTCAGGGGATCGGCGTGGTACTCGTGCACGTCCTCAATCACGCCCAGGCGGTCGCCACCGGGCCGGGTGCGCAGCAGCACGCGGCAGATGCGCGTGTCGCCGTTCGGGGTGGACAGCCGGGTGTGGTGGGTGCCGTCGGGGCGCTCCAGCAGGGGCAGGGGCAGCGGGCCCAGGCCAAAGGCGCGCGTAAAGGCGCGGTTCAGCCGGGCCGGGTGGCCCGGGGTCCAGTGAACGGCAGGCAGCGGCAGGTGCTCGAACAGATCGTCATCCAGGTGCATCATTGGCGGCTCTTTCCCCCTGTGGGCCGCAGCGTCGCGCAGGGCGCGTTACGGCAGCGTTAACGGGGGGCGCTACACTCCGGGCCATGTCTGCGCCCTACCGCATTGGCTACGGAGAAGACGCCCACCGGCTGGAAGCGGGCCGGCCGCTGGTGCTGGGCGGCGTGCCGGTGCCGCACGCCCCCCTGGGCGCGGTGGCCCACAGCGACGGCGACGCGGCCCTGCACGCCCTGGCCGACGCGCTGCTCTCGGGGCTGGCCCTGGGCGACATCGGGCAGTACTTTCCCGACACGGCCGCCGAGTGCAAGGACCTGGACTCGGCCGTGATCGTGGCGCGGGCCCTGGAGCTGGTGCGCGGGCGCGGCTACCGGCCGGTGAACGTGGCCCTGGTGGTGACCCTGGACCGGCCCAAGCTGGGGCCCCTGCGCGCAGCCATCGCCCGGCGCATGGCCGAGCTGCTCTCGCTGCCCGAAACCGAGGTGGGCGTGAGCTTCAAGACCTCCGAGGGGCTGGCCCCGGCCCACGTGCAGGCGCGCGCGACCGTGCTACTGGCGCGCCTGGACCCATGAGCGGCCCGGCGCCGCTGCTGCGCGTGGTGCTGTTCGAGCCGGAAAAGGCGGGGAACGTGGGGAACGTGGCGCGCACCTGCGCGGTGCTGGGCGCCGAGTTGCACCTGATTCGCCCCTTTGGCTTTCACCTGCACGACCGCGAATTTCGCCGCGCGGTCATGGATTACCTCGAAGGCGTGACCCTGCACGAGCACGCCAGCTGGACGGCGTTTCAGGGCACGCTGCCTGCGGGGGCCCGGGTCTTTGCCTTCAGCACCCACGCCACCGGGCTGCACACCCGCGCCGGCTTTGCGCGCGGCGATTACCTGCTGTTTGGCCCGGAATCGCGCGGTCTGCCCACGTGGCTGCGCGGCGCCCTGCCCTGCGTGAAACTGCCGCAGCCGGGCGGTGGGCGCAGCCTGAACCTCTCGGTGGCGGTGGGCGTGGCGGCCTTTGAGGCTGGCCGGCAGATTGAGGGTTGGTAAGACGGCAGCAGGGGCCAGAGAAGGACTCGTCTGGTGTGAACGAGAGCCCAGCTGAGGCAGTCAGAGCCGGTGAGGACGGCCTTTTCGAGGCTCGAAGTGCTGGGGGAGTGCCCCGCCCCTTCCCGTCTGCGGGTGTCCTGCTTGGCCCCGCTGACAGCCATGCGCCTGAACCCTTCTCTCTCCCTCCCCGCTCAGCCATTCGCTGCATTTCGACCTTCTTCGAATCTTGCACACTGATTCGAGGAGGATCGAAATGAGCCAGGAGAAAATGAATGAGGTTTTTCAGCGCATCGTGCAGGGCCTGCAGACCAATGCCGAGCGGGATGTGCGGCTGGCCCGAGCGGCGGGCGACGCGGCGGCCACGGCCAGGGACCAGGCGCGGCTGGACACCCTGAACGCCGCACTGGAGATCTACGCCGCCGCGCATCTGATGGCCCACGGCGCCCGGCCATGGCCCCGCCCGGGGCAGCCATGAGCACCGACCTGACCACGCGCGCCGCCCTCTTCCGGGCCCTGTCTCACCCCGCCCGCCTGGGGCTGCTGCGCCTGATCTGGACCCAGGAGGCCAGCGGCGACGCCCTGGCACGCCTGATGAATCTGGCGCCCGCCACGGTCAGCCACCATCTGGCGCAACTGGCCGGGGCGGGGCTGATCACCACGCGCCAGGACGGTCACCACCGGTTGCACCGCGCGCAGACGGCGGCCCTGAACCTGAATCTGGGCGACGTGGTGCGCGGCGCCGCGCCGCCACCCCAGAGTGCTGACCCCTACCGCGACCGCGTGCTGCGCGCCTTTCTGAAGGGCGGACGCCTGAGCACCCTGCCCGCGCAGCGCAAAAAGCGCGACGTGATCCTGCGCGAGCTGGCTGGCCTGTTTGAACCGGGCCGCCAGTACCCCGAGCGCGAGGTGAACGCCGTGCTGGGCGAGGTGTATGGCGACGTGTTTACCCTGCGCCGCGAGCTGGTGGGCCTGGGCGTGCTGGCGCGCGAGGCCGGGGTGTACTGGCGCCCCGCCATGGCCCCGCTAGAGTAGGCGGCATGACCCAGACCCTGGCTTCCTTTGACACGCTGCTGGCCCGTTACGCCGAGTTGCTGGTGCGCACCGGGGTCAACCTGCAACCCGGCGGCAAGGTGCGCGTGACGGCGCCCGTGGAGGCCACGGCCCTGGCCCGGCTGGTGGCGCGCGCTGCCTACCGCGCCGGGGCCACCGACGTGCGCGTGGTGTACGACGATCCCCACCTCGCCCTGACGCTGTTTGAAGAGGGCAGCGACGAAGCCGTGGGCTTTGTGCCCGAGTGGGCGGCGCGCGAGCGCGAGGCCATGGTGGCCGACGGCTACGCCTCCATTGCCATCGTGGGCGAGGACCCGGCGCTGCTGTCCGGCGTGGACCCCACCCGGATTGCCACGCGCAGCCGCCTGATGGCCCAGGCCATGCGCCGGGTCAGCGAGGCCACTGGCGCCTTTGCAGTGAACTGGACGGTGGCGGCCATGGCCACCCCGGCCTGGGCGGCGCGCGTGTACCCGGACCTGCCCACAGAGGACGCGGTGGCGCGGCTGTGGCAGGACATCTTTTCGGTCACGCGCGCCGACCTGCCCGACCCCGTGGCGGCCTGGGCCGAGCACACCGCGCGCCTGGAACGCCTGACCGACTATCTGAACCGCCAGCAGTACGCCGCCCTGCACCTGAGCAGCGAGCTGGGCACCGACCTGACGGTGGGGCTGGCCCAGAACCACGTGTGGCAGGGCGGTGCCGAGACCGCTCAGAACGGCGTTCGCGCGGTGCCCAACCTGCCCACCGACGAGGTGTTCACCGCCCCGCACCGCGACCGGGTGGACGGCTGGGCGGTGGCCAGCAAGCCGCTAAGCGCCCGGGGCCAGCTGATTGAGGGCATACGGGTGCGCTTTGAGGCCGGGCGCGTGGCCGAATTCAGCGCGCAGAGCGGCGAAGCCACCCTGCGCCAGCTCATCGAGACGGATGACGGCGCCGCGCGCCTGGGCGAGGTGGCCCTGGTGCCGGCCTCGGCGCCGGTGGCGCGCACGGCGGCCCTGTTCTTCAACACCCTGTTTGATGAAAATGCCGCCAGCCACATTGCCCTGGGCCGCTGCTACCCCACCAACGTGCAGGGCGGCACCGACCCCGCCGTGCTGGACGCGGCAGGTGGCAACGCCGGGAGCCTCATTCACGTGGACTGGATGATTGGCACGCCGCGCACCGATGTGGACGGCATCACCCAGACCGGCGAGCGGGTCCCCCTGATGCGCGCGGGCGAGTGGGTGCTGAGTCTGGACTGAAGCTCAGGCCGGCAGGCGGCGGGCTGTGCGAATGCGGCCCCCGGCTGGCCGGCTCATGACAGGGTCATACGGACTGCCGTCCATTTCCGTAACATCCGGGAAGAAGGGCGATGTTCCCCGCCTTCGGCGCTGTTTCAGCCCAGTTCCCGGAAATCCGCCTTTATTCCTGCGCCCTCCGGTCGGAAAAATTCCGTCACACATGACGAAATCGTTCGGAATCCGTATCAGAGGCGCGTTTTTCTCCCGCTCGCGCTGCTCGGATGGCGCCGCTCCTGCACCGGGTGGGGTGGGCGTCCGTCTCAGACGGACTGCCGTCCTTCTCCGGAATATCCGGGAAGAAAGGGGACGTTCCCCGCCTTCGGCTGGGGGCGGTTCAATGCCCGGACAGCCGCCTCTTTTTCTGCTCTGCTCCGCAGCGCTGCGAGTCCCTCTGGTCGGAAACATTCCGTCATGGGGTACGGCCTTGTTCGGAACCCGTCTCAGGTGGGCGCGCTGTCACTGGGCGCCAGCGCCGCCGCCAGGGCGCGGGCCTGTTCCAGCTGGCGGGTCAGCGTGGCCTGCTTCTGCTCCAGGCCGGCAATGGCCGCCTGCACACGGGTAAGGACCGTGGCCTTGAGCTGGGCCAGCTGCTCTGCATCAGGGTGTTCTTCGGTGCGGTGCAGCGTCACAGTCAGGCCCCCCTGTGAGGCCAGCCCCAGCAGTTGCTGCCCCTGCAAAAAAGCGCGCACCTCTTCCAGGGTCAGGCCCAGGGCCTGCCACTGCTGCACGCCGCGCAGTTCCGCCACGTTGGGCAGCAGAAAGCGGAACTTGCCGTTCACGCGCATGGGGTGCAGCAGGTCCTCGCGCAGGAGGTGGCGCACGGTGGTGGCGGGCAGGCCCATCAGCGCCGCAAAGCGCCCGATGCCCACGCCGCGCAGGTCGAAGAGCGCCTCAAAGACCTCTGGGCCGCCGCACATCACCGCCAGCTGTTCGCGCTGCTCGGCGGGCATGGTGGTCATCAGGGCTTCGCGCAGGCCCTGAACCGCCGAGCGAAAATTTGCGGCGCTGATGTCCACTACGCCAGCCGCCGTATGGTCAGGGTGATTTCCCAGCGGGGCAGGCGCAGGGCGGGCCACCGCAGCCGCGTCCAGCGGGCCTGCCGGGCGTCCTCGTGGCGGGCAGTCAGCGTCTGCGTCCAGTCCTGTGCGTTCATGGCATTCATGGTGAACCTCCGGCCTTCAGCATGGAACGTGCAGCGAACTGCACGTCAAGCGGGGGGGTCAGCGGACAGATGGCCCATGGCAAAAGGCAGATGGCAGAGACCCAGCTGGGCCATCTGCCATTCGCCATTTGCCTTCTGCGCTTACTTCACCAGACCCAGCTTGCGCACCTCGTCGCGCTCCTCTTCCAGTTCCCGGGCCGTGGCGTCCATCTTGCCCCGGCTGAACTCGCTGACCTCCAGGCCCTGCACAATGTCGTACTGGCCGTTCTTGCAGGTCACGGGAAAGCCGTAGATCAGGCCCTCGGGCACGCCGTAGCTGCCGTCACTGGGAATGCCCATGCTGACCCACTCGCCCTCCGGGGTGCCCAGCGCCCAGTCGCGCATGTGGTCAATGGCGGCGCTGGCTGCACTGGCCGCGCTGCTCAGGCCACGGGCCTCAATGATGGCGGCGCCGCGCTTGGCCACGGTGGAGATATAGCTGTTCTCGTACCAGTCGCGGTCCACCTGCTCCAGGGCGCTCTGGCCGTTCACGGTCGCCGCCGACAGATCGGGGTACTGGGTGGAAGAGTGGTTGCCCCAGATGGTGAGGTTCTTGATGGCGCTCACTGGCTGCCCGGTCTTTTCGGCCAGCTGGGAAATGGCGCGGTTGTGGTCCAGGCGCACCATGGCCGTGAACTGCCCCGGCTTCAGGTCGGGCGCGTTCTGCTGGGCAATCAGGGCGTTGGTGTTGGCGGGGTTGCCCACCACCAGCACCTTCACGTCCCGGCTGGCCACCGCGTTCAGGGCTTCACCCTGAGGCTTGAAGATGCCGCCGTTGGCGCCCAGCAGGTCACCGCGCTCCATGCCGGCCTTGCGGGGCATGGCGCCCACCAGCAGGGCGTAGTCGGCGTCCTTGAAGGCCACCATGGGATCGTCGCTGGTCACCACGTCGGCCAGCAGGGGGAACGCGCAGTCGCGCAGTTCCATCACGACGCCCTGCAGCGCCTTCAGGGCCGGGGTGATTTCCAGCAGCTGCAGGATGACGGGCTGGTCCTTGCCCAGCATGTCGCCGGACGCGATGCGAAACAGCAGGCTGTAGCCAATCTGGCCAGCGGCGCCAGTCACGGCGACACGGACGGGTTGCTTGGTGGTCATGGGGGGTTCCTCCTGAAGGAATGGTTTTTCGCCTGACAATAACGCGGCGCGCCGGACAAGGGGCCAAGTTCCCCGGACGGGAACAGCCTGCTCCCTCCTCTCAGTCTGCCCTCTTGTCCCAGCCTGTCTTGACCTCCAGGGCCGCGAGGCTTCTGTCAGGGGGCGCGCTCTAGCGTCAGGGCCGATGCTGCCCCTGCCCTTCCCCGCAGAACCCACCGCGCACGAACAGCAGTTCCGGCGGCACGCCCTGCTGGCGGTGGTGGCCCTGTCCCTGGCCACCTCGGCGTTCGGCCTGCTGGTGGCCCACCCGCTGAACTGGGGCCCCGGGGTCACCACCGGGCTGGCCCTGCTGACGGTGAAAAACGTGCTGTTTTTGCTGTGGTTGCAGGTGTTTGCGCGGCATTACGTGCTGGTGGGGGCGCTCCACCTGCTGATTCTGGGGGCCACCGGCGTGTACAAGTTCGCTCAGGCAGTGCTGGTCGAGCAGATGGTGGGCGGCCTGGGCACCTATTCGTACTGGCTTCCCCTGGCCTATGTGGTGGCCTTTCTGGTGTTTCCTGGGCGGGTGGCGACCGCCGCTTCGCTGGGCATCTTCGCGGCCCTGAGCGCCGTTGTTGGGGTGTGGCTGGCCAGCGGCGCTGGGCTGAGCGCCAGCCAGCAGAGCAATTCGGCGCTGCTGGTGCAGCTGCTGCTCTCGCACGTCACCTTTATCAGCTTCTTCGTGCTGTTTGGCCTGCTGCAGCGCCGCTATGTGGGCGCCCTGGCCGCCGCCCAGAGTGAGGCCCGCGCCGGGTACCTCGACGCCCTGACCGGGGTGCCCAACCGCCGCCAGCTGACCCTGTGGCTCTCGGCGCAGCTGGACGGCCCCGCGCGCGCACCCCTGAGCGTGATTCTCCTGGACCTGGACCGCTTCAAGCAGATCAACGACACCCACGGCCACGACTACGGCGACGAGGTGCTGCGGCGCACGGCCTCCGCGATGGGCGGGGTGCTGCGCCGGGGCACGCTGTTCGGGCGCTGGGGCGGCGAGGAATTTCTGGTGATTCTGCCGGGCGCGGGCGCCGCCGAGGCCCAGGGCGTGGCCGAACGCATCCGGCAGGCGGTGGCCGGGGTGCCGCACGACCGGGTGCTGCAGGTCACCGCCAGCCTGGGGGTGGCGCAGGGCGAACCCGGCGAGCGTATGGAAACCCTGCTCAGGCGCGCCGACGAGGCCCTGTACGCCGCCAAACACGCGGGGCGCAATCAGGTCAAAGCGGCGTAAGTGGCCGGGGGCCCCTCAGATTGGCGCGTCGTCCTGAAACTTCGGCGCCCGCTTCTCTCGCAAGCTGCTCAGGCCCTCGTGCACGTCCGGGCCGGTAAAACCCAGGAATTCCAGCGCGAGGCTGGCGTCAAAGGTGGGGCCCATGGCGCGCAGCCAGTTGTTCAGGGCGTACTTGGTCCAGCGCACGGCGCTGGGGCTGCCCGCCGCCAGCCGCCGCGCCACGGCCCAGGCACGGTCCAGCAGTTCGTCGTCGGGCACGCACAAGCTCACCAGCCCAATGCGCTCGGCCTCCTCGCCGCTCACGCTCTCGCCGGTCATCAGCAGGTATTTGGCCTTGTTCAGCCCGCACAGCAGCGGCCAGATGATGGCGGCGTGGTCCCCGGCCGCCACACCCAGTCGCACATGGCCGTCAAGCAGCCGGGCACTTCGCGCCGCAATACTCACGTCGGCCAGTAGCGCCACCGCCAGCCCGGCGCCCACGCAGGGACCATGAATGGCACTGACCACCGGCTTGCCGCAGTTGATGACGTTGTACACGAGGTCACGCGCTTCCTTCCACACCCGGGCCAGCGCGGTGAAATCCCCGGCCATCTCTTCAATCAGGGTAAAGTCGCCGCCACTGGAAAAGCCCCGGCCCTCGCCGCGAATCAGCACGCAGCGCACGCCAGCCGTGTCATCAATGTCCCGCCACACCGTGGTCAGGGCGCGGTGGGCGCGGGCATCCACCGAATTCAGCGTCTTTTCACTCTGAATGACGATCTCCAGAAGGCCGCCGTCGTGCAGCGTCAGGGTCAGCCCGGGGTAGGCCCCCGGCGCGGTCAGCTGGTCAAGGTTCACCCTGGCAGGGTACGGCACCCGGGGCCAGCCGTGGCCCGGGCTAGCGCCGGATCAGTTTGGCCAGCGCCTCGGCGCGTTTCAGGTCGGTCAGGGGGCCGCTGGAGGCTTCCTGGGGGTCCAGCGGGTAGGTGTAGACCGGCTTGCCCAGGCGGCGCAGCACGGTGTCGGTGGCGTTGGGCGGCACCAGTTGGCCATCATTCAGGCGGCGCAGAATCAGCACGCGGTCGGTTTTCAGGCTCAGCAGTTCCTCGGCATTCAGCTGTTTGAAGCTGATGTTCGGATCAATCCCGGCCGGCGTGTTGAGGGTCAGCCCCAGAACTGAAAGGGTGCGGCTGAACGAAAACCCCCGCCCCAGCACCATCACGGAACCCGGCTCATACATGTACAGCAGCGTGGTGTTGGGTGCGGCGCGGGCCACAGGCGCCAGCCCCGCCTTCAGGGACGCCATGCGGGTGTCGTAGGTCTGGAGGTAACGCGCCGCCTGGGCCGACTTACCGAACAGGCGGCCCAGATCGCCCAGCGCAGTGCGCCAGGGAACGGTGTCGTAGTCGTAGGCCAGCGTGGGGGCCAACTTCCGCACGGCCTCAAAGGTGGTGCGGCTGCCGTCTCCCCCATCCATCAGGATCAGGTCGGGTCTCAGGGCCGCCAGCAGTTCGGCCGAAGGTTTGTCGTAGGCGCCCACATACACCGCTTCTGTGAGGCTGCTCCGGGCCAGGGTGGTCAGATTCTGGGCGCGCTGCCCCAGGCGCCCCTCAATACGCCCGGACCCGAAGCCCACCGCCCGGATGCCCAGCACACTCAGCAGCTCGGCCTGCTCCTCACTCAGGGTCACCACGCGCGAGGGCATTCGCGCAAAGGACACACCGCCGAAATCATGCTTGAGCACCAGCGGAAACACACCCGCCGCCAGGGACACCGGAACGGCCAGCAGGCCAGAAAGAAGCAGCAGGCGACGAACACTGAAACACGACATAGCTTTCATTTTCGCTTAATCCGATTGGATTAGTCAACTTAAAGACGCTGTCCCTCACAGTGCGACTGTTCAGGAGAGCACCGAACAGGCTCCACGCCCGGTGCAACGTCCTTTTTTTCAAGACTCGCTCTGCGGTGCCGCTGTCCACGCCCACTCGGTTGATCGGGGGCTTGGCAGCGACTTCCTTAGCACACTGGGGCGCAGCCTCCAGCGCCCCAGCCGCCGATGTTCAGGTCGGCAGTAGCAGAGTGGGCCGGGCCTCCAGCGCCACGCTGCCCGCTGTATCCAGACGCGCCAGCACCGCCTCGAAAGCCCAGTCGCGGGCCCAGAGCCGCTTGAGGGCCTGCAGCGCTGCTGTGCCGGGGGGCGCCCACACCGCAGGCTCGCCCGTCGCCCCGCCGGGACGGCGCACGGTCACGGTCTGCGGCAGGCCTGCCCTGGCCAGGGCGCGGTAAAAGTCCTGGACCGCGTCGTCCATCAGGTAGGTGGTGCGGATCAGGGCCTGGGCCTGTTCGGCCAGGGGTTCCAGGGCGTCCTCGTCAATGCGGGCGGGGCGAATGGGCGCAAACAGGCGCCGGAGCTGTTCAGGCAGGTTGCCGCCCCGGTAGAACGCCTCTTCAAACCCGGCCGGCACGATCAGGCCCGGCACGCCCTGCGCGGCAAGGGTCTGGGTTTCGGACGCCGCATCTGGGGGGGCGGCGCTTCCACGGGCCAGCTCGGCCAGGGTCAGCATGCCGGCACTGTAGCGTGCCGCCGGACGTGCCAGGAGCCCCACCCCAGCAGGCGCCCGGTGCCTGGCTGGCCCAGGGCCCTGGGCCACTTCACTCGGGCCACCGTCTTCACTCGGGCCACCGTCAGTTCAGGCGCTGGCGCAGCCACGCCTTGACGGCGCTGGCCGTGGGGGTATCGCGCACCAGAATGGCCGCCAGCCCCCCGGGCACCGGGCACAGAACCAGCGCCTGCTCCTGGAATTCCACCTGCACGGCGCGCAGCGGCCCCGACTGCGCGACATGCTGCGCCAGGGTCTGCGCGGCATTGAACAGAAAGCGCACATAAGCCGTGATTTCCCCGGTCACACTGGTCGTGGTGCCCAGCACCGCGCCGCGCCCGTCCAGCACCAGCGCCGCGCTGACCCCGGGGAGCACGCCCAGCCCCGCCAGCAGGGTGCTGGCCAGTTCGGCCACCTTCAGGCGTTCGGCCGCCTCGTCCACGGCGGGTACTGGGGGCGGGGCCGGCGCGGCGGCCCCGGCCGGCTCGGGCAGCAGCACGTCGCGGCCCAGCCAGCCCTTCAGGGCAGGAAACAGCTGCTCGGCGCGCAGCGGTTTGCGCAGCACGTCCAGCACGCCCAGGGCGTGCGCCTGCGCCCGCAGTTCCTCTTCCACAATGCCCGTCATGAACACCACCGGCAGGCGGGGATGGCGGCGGCGCAGCTGCTCGGCCAGTTCCACGCCGCTCATACCGGGCATGCGCACATCGGTCAGCACCAGCGCCGTGTCGGGGGTCACGCTGTCCAGCGCCGCGCGGCCACTGTCCACCAGGGTCACCGGCAGGTGGGGCCGCAGCAGGGCGTTCATGCTCTGCAGCAAACCCGGGCTGTCATCCACGATCAGGATGGAAGGGGACCGGGCAGCGGCAGCAGTCATGCGCCCAGCGTAGACAGCGGCCCGTCACCCACCACTTACGCAGAGCTGACGCCGCGTGAGCTTTCTCACCTGTTCTCATCAAAAGCGCCCCCCTGTCTGGGGGCATACTGCGGGGCATGACCCAGCACGCGCGGCAGTTTCCCCTTGGGCCCATTCCAGACCCCGACCGCACGGCAGCGGGCCTGCAGGCGGCAGCGGCGCGCATGGCGCAGGCCACCAGCGACTGGCATGCCCTGCTGGCCGGGCGCAGCGCGGCGGACCTGGCCCGCACCTACCGCCCCGGGGGGTGGACGGTTCACCAGCTGGCCCACCATGTGGCCGACGCCCACCTACATGGCCTGAACCGGCTGCGCTTCGCCCTGACCACCCCGGACTACGTGATTCAGCCTTTCGACCAGGACGCGTGGCTGACCCTGCCCGACGCCGCGCTGCCGGTGCAGGACGCCCTGGCGCTGCTGACCGCCGTGAATGGGCGCTGGGTGGCCCTCCTGGAAGGCACAGACCCCACGCAGCTTTCCCGCCGGGTGCGGCACCCCGATGAGGGCGAGCAGGACCTGTGGCGCCTGGTGGCCAAACACGACTGGCACCTGCGGCATCACCTCGCCCACGCGCGGCTGGCCCTGGAGTCCGCTTGACCTCGCCCCTGCAGCCACTGCTGGCCCACGACCCCCGGCTGGGCGCTGTCTGGACCTGGGTACAGGCCCACATGCGCCGCGACGCCGCCCACGACGAAGGGCATCTGGCGCGGGTGGCCCGCTGGACCATTCGCTGCGCGCCGGAGCAGCCTGCGGCCCTGGCGGTGGCGGCGGCCCTGACCCACGACGTGGTGAACCTGCCCAAGAACCACCCCCAGCGCGCCCAGGCCAGCGACCTCAGCGCCCAGGCGGTGCGCGCGCACCTGCCGGAACTGGGGTTTTCCGCGCCCGAGACGGAAGCGGTGGCGCTGGCCGTGCGTGACCACAGCTTTTCACGCGGGGCCGTGCCGCAGACCCCGCTGGGCGCCGCCCTGCAGGACGCCGACCGACTGGATGCTCTGGGCGCGCTGGGGGTGCTGCGGGTGGCGGGCGTGGGCGGGCAACTGGGCCGGGCCCTGCTGCACCCCGAAGACCCCTGGGCCCAGGCCCGGCAACCTGATGACCTGACCTATACCGTGGACCACTTCTTTACCAAGCTGCTGCGCCTGGACGGCACCTTCCGCACCCTGCCCGGCCAGACCGAGGCGCGGCGGCGCACCCTGACCATGCGCGCCTTCCTGGCTGAACTGGCCAGTGAACTGGAAGTGGCCCCGCCGGGATAGGGCTGCCTTGCGCCTACAGCACCCGTTCCACGGCGGCCAGCACCGCCGCCGCGTCCTTCAGCGCCGCCTCGTCCAGCCCGTTCGCCACCCGGTTGGCCCAGGTGGCCTGGGCCTCTTCAATGACACTCAGCACGCGCTGGCCCTCCAGGGTCAGGCGCAGCAGCTTGGCGCGGCGGTGATCAGGGTTGGGTTCGTAAGCGGCCAGGCCGTCTCCCACCAGCAGGTCCGCCGTGCGCTGCACGCTCTGGCGGGTCAGGCCCAGGGTGCGGGCAATGGCCGCTACACTCTGGGGCCCATGGTCCACACATCCCAGCACCTGCCAGCGGCTGCTGGTCTGGCCGCTAGGGGCCGTCAGCCGGTCGCCGGCGGCCAGCAGCAGGCCGCTCAGCCGCAGCACCTGCACCACCAGATCAGAGAAGGCAGCGGCAGCGGGGGTCAGTGGCATTGCTTGACAGCCTACTGTCAAAACGGGTACGCTGGCCCACTTGACAGCACGCTGTCAAAAGGAGGCCCGTATGACCCTGCTCTCCCGGCGCCCCACGCAGTCCATTCGAGCCCTGGGCAAACGGCTGGACGACTGCCTAAGGGCCTCGCCCCTCCCCCAGGCCAACGGTTCAGAACAGCACAGCACCGTTTCCGGTACGAGGCACTGTGTTCGCCACTCGCGCTGCGGCGCGCATGACGCGGCCGGACATCAAGGCGGCCCTGAGAGCACGCTCGCCCGAGTTTGCCGCTGCGCGCCCCTCTGAGCAGTGATATGCCGCCTCCCTGAAGGCACGAAGTTAAATCTCCGATGAAGGCTCACCGTGGGGCATTTTCACATCTGGCTCAGAGACGCTGGAGGCAGGAGGGAGAGCGATGACAGAACGACGCTTCATTGAGGTGCGCGGCGCGCGCGAACACAACCTGCAGAACGTTTCGCTGGACATTCCCAAGGGCAGGGTCACGGTGTTCACCGGCGTGTCGGGCTCGGGCAAGTCCTCGCTGGTGTTCGACACGGTGGCCGCCGAGGCGCAGCGGCAGCTGAACGAGACGTTTACCGCCTTTGTGCAGGGTTTTCTGCCGCACTACGGCCAGCCGGACGTGGACCGCGTCACGTACCTGAACGCGCCCGTGATCATCAACCAGAAGCGGGTGGGCGGCGGCTCACGCTCCACCGTGGGCACCTACACCGACATCGCCGCGCCGCTGCGGCTGCTGTTCTCGCGCGCAGGGCAACCCTTTGCCGGGCCGGCCTTCGCCTTTTCCTTCAACACGCCGCAGGGCATGTGCCCGGAGTGCGAGGGCATTGGCCGCACCACGCAACTGGACCTGGAACGGCTGCTGGACCGCACGAAGTCCCTGAACGGCGGCGCCATCCTGCACCCCGATTACGGGGTCGGCAAGTGGCTGTGGAAAACCTACGCCCTGAGCGGCCTGTTCGACAATGACAAGCCGCTGGACGCCTACAGCGAGCGCGAGTGGCACGATCTGCTGCGCGGCCAGGACCTGAAAGTCTCGCTGGGCGAGATCAACATGACCTATGAAGGGCTCCTTCCCCGCTTTCAGCGCATGTACCTCAGCCGGGACGCGGCGAGCATGTCGGACCGGGGGCGGGCCGTGCTGGAGCGCTTTACCACCTCGGCCGTGTGCCCGGTGTGCAGCGGGGCGCGGCTGAACGCGGCGGCGCTGGCCTGCCGCATCCAGGGCCGCAACATTGCCGAACTGTCGGCGCTGGAAGCCACCGAGCTGCTGGCCTTCTTGCAGGACCTGAGTGATCCGGCGGCGGCCCGGGTGGCGTCGCACCTGCGCGAACGCCTCTCGCACCTGATTGGCATTGGCCTGGGGTACCTGAGCCTGGGCCGCGAAACCGCCACCCTGTCGGGCGGTGAAAGCCAGCGCCTGAAACTGGTGCGCCACCTGGGCAACAGCCTGACCGACATGCTGTACGTGCTGGACGAGCCCAGCGTGGGCCTGCACCCGCGCGACGTCTCGCGCCTGACGGGGCTGCTGGCGCAGCTGCGCGACAAGGGCAACACCGTGCTGGTGGTGGAACACGACCCGGACGTGATTCGCGTGGCCGACCATATCGTGGACATGGGGCCCGGCGCCGGGGTGCATGGGGGGCAGGTGGTTTTTGAGGGCACCTACGCGGCGCTGCAACAGGCGCCCACGCTGACCGGGCGGCACCTCGCCCAGCAACTGCCTCTGAAAACCGAGGTGCGCTCACCGCGCGGCTGGCTGAAGGTGGAAGGCGCGCGCGTGCATAACCTCAAGAATGTCTCGGTGGAGCTGCCCACCGGGGTGCTGACTGTGGTGACAGGCGTGGCCGGTTCGGGCAAGAGCACCCTGATTCACGAGGTCTTCTTGCCGCTTCACCCGGACGCCGTGGTGATTGACCAGTCGCGCGTGACCGCCAACAGCCGCTCGGCGCCGGCCACCTACACCGGCATCATGGACCCCATCCGCAAGGCGTTCGCCAGGGCCAGCGGCCAGAGCCCCAGCCTGTTCAGCTTCAATTCCGAGGGCAGCTGCCCCACCTGCAGTGGCCTGGGCGTGGTGTACACCGACCTTGCGTTCATGGAGGGCGTGAGCGCTGTGTGCGAGGTTTGCGAGGGCCAGCGCTTTCGCCCCGAGGTGCTGCGGCATACCCTGCGCGGGCAGACCATCAGCGGCGTGCTGAACATGACCGCCGAGGCCGCGCTGGCCTTTTTCACTGAAAAGCCCATTCGCGCGGTGCTGCAGGCCATGAACGACGTGGGCCTGGGGTACCTGACGCTGGGCCAGCCCCTGAGCACCGTGTCGGGCGGCGAGGGCCAGCGCCTGAAACTGGCCACCGAACTGCACAAGAAGGGCAGCGTGTATGTGATGGACGAACCCACAACGGGGCTGCACCTCTCGGACATTGGCCTGCTGCTGAACATCGTGGACCGGCTGGTGGACGGCGGCAACACCGTCATCTTGATTGAACACCAGCTGGACGTGATCCGGCAGGCCGACTGGCTGATTGACCTGGGGCCGGAGGGGGGCCGGGCGGGAGGCGAGGTGCTGTACAGCGGGCCGCCGAAGGGGCTGCTGGGGTGTGAGCGGTCGGTGACGGCGCGGTTTTTGTAGGGGCTATGGGCTATGGGCTCTGAGCCATGAGGAGAGGCTGGAGGCAAGTCGGCGCTGGCCGCTGGCAGGGGGAACAGGGAGGCGCCTGAATGCCCATGGCCCACAGCTCATGGCTCATGGCCCTCCCTTCACTCCAGATGCGCGTGGTCGTTGTAGGTCAGCAGGGTCCAGCGGCCCTCCACGCGGGTCAGGATGGTCAGGCCCGTGTGGGACAGCTGATAGGGAAAGGGCAGCACGTACCCGGGCTGCGGGGTGGCCGGCCAGCCGAACAGGGCACACAGCAGCGCGCGGATGGCGGCGCCGTGCGAAAAGGCGATGATGCGCCCGCCAGGTAGGGCTTCGGCCCAGTTGCACATGCGGGCAGCCACCTCGTCCAGGCTCTCGCCGCCGGGGGCCGCCAATTGCCAGGGGTCGCGCTGCCACTCGGCGTAGCGGGGGTCGTGCAGCACCTCGTCGGTGGTCACGCCCTCGAAGTCGCCAAACAGCAGTTCGCGCAGGCGCACGTCCAGGATCATGGGGGCGCCCGGCAGCGCCAGTTCGGCGGTGCGCGCCGCGCGGCTCAGGTCGCTGCTGTGCACCTCGTCGTAGGTGCGCCCCGCCAGCCGGGCGCGCAGTTTCAGGGCCTGGGCCTCGCCTGCCTCGCCCAGCGGGGTGTCGGTCCAGCCCTGCCAGCGCCCGGCGCCGTTCCAGTCGGTCAGCGCGTGGCGCACCAGAGTCAGGTGCAGCAGGGGCGAGAAAGGGTCGGTCATGGGCGGGCGTCCGGGTCGGGCTGGGCGCTGCGGGTGTCCTGGCCCTCGGGCAGCGGGGGCACCGGGCGGGGTTTGCCCTGATCGTCCAGCGCCACGAACACGAAAAAGCCGGTGGTCGCCAGTTCCTGATCACCGCTGGCCATGTGCTCGCGGTACACGTCCACCCGGATGGTCATGGAGGTGCGGCCCACGCGCACCACCTGGGCGTCCAGGGCCACGGCGTCGGCCACACGGATGGGCACGTGAAAGTCCACGCCGTCCATGCGGGCCGTCACCACGTTGCCCCCGGCGTGGCGCACGGCGGCAATGCTGGCCGCCTTGTCCATCAGCGACAGCACCCAGCCCCCGAAGGCGGTGCCGTGGTAGTTCGTGTCTTTGGGAAACACCAGTTCCAGCATGCGCGCGCGGCTGCGCGGCGCTTTTTTCGGATTCTCGTCCATCTTGTTTCTCCCTGTTATGCCTGCCGGGCGCGGCAGGCGGTCAGGGGTGAGTGTACAGGCGCGGCGCCCGGCGGTTCCCCACCTGGGGTCTACTCGGTGCCGCGCAGCAGTTCGTACAGCTCCTGTTCCTCGTTCAGGGTGAAGCTGCCCGGCAAGCCCGCCTGGGCCAGAAAGGCCGCCGCCACGTCAATGGCCCGCGCCGAGGCGCTTTCGGGGTCCAGCGGCGCGGCCTGCGTGCGCAACTGGCCGTATTCCAGACGGGCAAGGTACATCGCGGTGGCCACGGCCAAACGTTCCAGAGATGCAGTCATTCCTTACCCTAACAGGGCCGAGCGCCGCGTCCCGCCGCACTTGCCCCGCGCAAGGGCTGCCCCCATCTTGACCACCCTCTCACCGGCGCGCCATGCGGGCGCGGCACGCTGGGGCATGACCCAGAACCCGAATGACCCCAGTATGGGCACCGACCTGACCGAGCAGCAGGCCACCGACCTGAACGCCAAGCCCGGCCGGGGTGATCGCCAGGAACCCGGCGCCCAGATGAATGACGCCGAAGCCGCTCAGGGCGTGAAAAGCGACGCCGAGGGCGAACGGCCCGGTCTCGACCCGGCCACGAAGGGCCCCAGCTAAGTCGCTCGCTGTTGATCTTTAGATCAACCGAGCGGGCTGGAACAGCTGCGCCGCAGAGCGAGTATCGAAAAAAGGACGTTGCACCGGGAGTGGAGACTTTTCAGTGCTTTCCTGAAAAGTCGCAACGTGAGGTGCAACGTCCTTAAAGCCAGAGCAGTGCAAAAGCCCCACCGGCGCAGTGAAGGTCGGTGGGGCTTTTGCACTGCTCAGCTGTGGCCGGGGTCGCTGTCGTCGCTGGGGCGGCCGTGCGTGCCCGGGTCAGCGGGGGCTGGCGGGCCCTTGTCCTGCTGTTCGTGGTTCGTCTGTGGCTGGCCTGCATCCTGGCTGGGCCGTTCGGGGTCGCTGACGGGGGTTTGGGCGCCGTTGTGAAGGTCAGTCATGGGATCTCCTCTCTCCAGGTTGGCACAGGCCCATTTGAACGCGGCCCGGCCCGGCTCAAGGCGCCTTGGCCGTCCGGGAACGCCCACACCGGGGAACGCCCGCAGGCCGCGCCGCGTATCCTGCGGCATGGTTCGTGTTTCTCGGCGTGTGGCCCTGGCGGCAGGTCTGCTGGCGGTGGTGGTGGGGGCGGCGTTCGCCCGTCCGGCTCAGCCGGCCCTGGGCGACGGCGCTGCAGTGGGCGCCTGCCCCGTCTCTGGCCGGGCGCCCATGCCCATTGCCTGCGTGCCCAGTCTGCATTCCGACTGGACGCCCCAGACACACTGACCCGGCGAGCAATAAAGAGCGCCGCGCCGTGAACGCGCCGGGCGAACGCGCTCCCGATCCGGTGAGCGGCGGGGGCACACAGCCCGTGTGTCCCCGCTGGTTGCGGTAGAGACTGCCCCCTGCACCACCTTTGACATCGCCGCGCCGCCCGCTTCAAGGTCTGCCGCCGTGGCTCACGCCGCCCTTACACCCCTCTCCTTTCCTGCTTACACAGGCCGCCTATACTGGTTTCAATCGCCCCCAGCGGGCCGATTCCGGACGAGAGCCCCGCCGTACCCGGTCACGACAAGACGGCGCAGAGCACAGTGGAGGTGTCTCGTCATGGCATGGATGTTGCTGGTGATCGCAGGTTTGCTGGAGATTGGCTGGGCCATTGGCCTGAAATACACGGAGGGCTTTACCCGGCCCCTGCCCACGGCGCTGACCCTCCTGAGCATGGTGGCCAGCATGGGCCTGCTGGGGCTGGCGGCCAAAACGCTGCCTATCGGTACGGCGTATGGCGTCTGGGTGGGTATCGGCGCGGTGGGCGCGGCCATTCTGGGCATCGTGCTGTTTCAGGAACCCGCCACCGCGCCGCGCCTCTTTTTCATGGTGCTGATGGTGGTGGCCATTGTGGGCCTGAAGGCGACGAGCGGACATTAGGGTTGATGGCGAACAGTTGACAGTTGATGGAAACAGCTGTTCACCGTCTACCTTTAACCTGTAACGTCCATCCCCACTGCCTCTGTCACGTGGCCCACGCCATCGCGGCGCAGCAGTTCGGTCAGGCCGGTGTTCAGTTCGCGCACAAGGCCCGGGCCCCGGTAGATCAGGGCGGAATACACTTCAACGAGGCTGGCTCCGGCGCGAATCTTGTCATAGGCGTCCTGGGCAGTGAAAATACCGCCCACACCCACGATAGGCACGCGGCCCCTGGTCAGGCGATAGGCCTCGCGCACCAGTTCGGTGGACCGTGCCGTGAGGGGGCGCCCGCTCAGACCGCCGGCTTCGTTCTGGGCAGGGTGACTCAGGCCATCCCGCGCCAGGGTGGTGTTGCTGATGATCAGGCCTGCCGCGCCGGCGCCCACCACCGCGTCCACACTGGCCTCAAAGTCGGCGGGGTGCAGGTCGGGGGCCAGCTTCACCAGTACGGGGGGCCGGCGGGTGGTGCGCACGCGGCCCGCCTCCACTTCATCCAGCACCTCGCGCACCAGGGCGCCCAGCTCATCGGCGGCCTGCAGGGCGCGCAGGCCCGGCGTGTTGGGGCTGCTGACATTGACCACGAAGGCGTCGGCCACCCCTTGCAGGGCGGCCACACAGCGGCGGTAGTCCTGCGCGGCGGCCTCGTTGGGCGTGGCCTTGTTCTTGCCGATATTCACCCAGACAGGCGCCGGGCGGGCGCCCAGGGCATCCAGGCGGGCATACAGGGCCGCCGCGCCGCCGTTGTTAAAGCCCATGCGGTTGATCAGCGCCTCGTCAGGGGGCAGGCGAAACAGCCGGGGGCGGTCGTTGCCTGGCTGCGGCTGGGGCGTCACCGTGCCCACTTCTATAAACCCAAAGCCCAGCGCGCTGAAGGCGGGCACCGCCACCCCGTTCTTGTCCAGGCCCGCCGCCAGCCCCACGGGCGAGGCGAAGGTCTGTCCCCACAGGTTATGCGCCAGCGCCGCGCCGCCCGGCACCGTCAGGGCACGCGCCGCCTGTGGCCACAGCGGCACCTTTGAGGCGGCTTCCAGACCCGCCAGGGTGAGGTGGTGGGCGTCTTCAGCGTCGAGGTGGAAGAGCAGCGGTTTCAGCAGCGAGCGGTACACACAGGGAAGATAGTGGATGGTTGATGGAGGGACTTAAGCCATTCCATCAACCATCTCCCTTCAACCATCAACCCGGATGGGGGTAACTGCCCTCCAGCTGCACCAGCCGCGCATGCTGCTGACGTTCGCTTTCCACCATCAGATCAGCCAGGGTGGTGCCGCCCAGCACCTCGCGCAGCGCGGCGTCCACGCGGTGCCACAGGCTCTGGGTGCCGCAGACATTCTGGCTCTCGCACACGTGGTCATCTTCCACGCACGACACCGGGGCGATGCTGCCTTCCATGGCGGTCACCACGTCATAGGCGTTGATCTCGTGCGGCGGCCGGGCCAGACGGTACCCGCCGTGCGCGCCGCGAATGCTGCGAATAAAGCCGGCGCGGCGCAGGTTGCTGGCAATCTGTTCCAGGTAATGCTGGCTGATGCCCTGGCGTTCCGAGACGTCTTTGAGGGGCACAGCCTCGCCGCCCCGCCGCGCGATCTCGATCAGGGCGCGCAGCCCGTATTGCGCTTTGGTGGACACCCACATGGCCCCAGTGTACCCCGATAAACCCGGATAGACCGTAAGGGTTTCCTGGAAGGTCCTTCCACGAAACGCCCACGCAACGCCCCCACCTGTACCCTGCCGCCATGAACACCCAGAGCCTTCGCCGCGCGGCACTGACCGCCCTTGGCGCCCTGACCCTGACCACGCTGGCACCCGCCGGGGCCAGTTGCTTTCTGTTCATCTGCAGCCTGGAGGCCACGGGGGGCCTGGCCACGAACGGACAGGTGGACGCCATCTACCGCGAGGTGCTGGGGCGCCCCAGCAGTGTGCAGGAGCGCAGCCTGTGGGCCACGCGCGGCTACCGCGACGACGCTCTGAGCGCGACCCAGGAAAACCAGGTGCGCGCCGAACTCACCCGCAACCTGCATGCCCCCGGCGCGGCCGCCATCCTGACCGACCTGACCCGGCGCGTCTTTTTCGATGCGATGGGCGGCACCCCGCACCCGAACAATCCCTTTTTCAAACTGCTGGGCAAGCTGGCACAGAAACCCGACAGCACCTACAGCAGCCTGCTGGCCTTTACCCGCACCTACCTGCAAGACCCCCAGATTGACGGCGCCCGCGAGGGCCTGATTCGCGCGGCGTTCATGCGCAGCCTGGGCCGCACGGCCAGCACCGCCGACCTGACGTACTGGCAGGCCAATATCAAGGCCAACGGCACCACCTACCAGGAGGTCATGCGCGCCGCCCAGGACTGGGTGCTGGCCGCCGGCAACGAAGCCGAATTCGCCGCCCTGATCCGCCGCGCCTTCAAGGCGGCGGGCCGCGCCGACCCCACCAACGCCCAGATTGTGCAGATTCGCCTGGCCAACCAGGACACACGGCGCACTTTCGACGGCTGGAAGACGTTTATTCAGAGGTTCTGACGCGAAAACCTTCTGCCAACCCTTCTGAGACGGACTCCGATTGAATCCAGCATTCTGCCGGATGAAATCCGAGCGGAGCGAGGAGAAAAATGGGTTCCAGGCGTGGAGTTAAGTAGCTCGCTGTTGATCTTTAGATCAACCGAGCGGAGCGAGTATCGAAAAAAGTACGTTGCACCGGGAGTGGAGACTTTGCGGTGCTCTCCTGCAAAGTCGTAACGTGAGGTGCAACGTACTTAGCAATCCGGTTCTGTTCCGGATTGTGGGCTTTACAGACGGAATCCGTATGAGGCACAGAAAGCTGGCGCCCAATCCCCGAGCGCCATGCCACCATACGCCGATGACGCTCCGCCTTGAGCCCTTTCAACCGGCCTTTGAAGCCGCGCTGCTGAACCTGGTGCTGTCCCCAGAGCCACTGGCCTTTACCGCTCATCCCCGTGACCTGCTGACCCAGGTGCAGGCGGACCCAGACCGGCTGGCGGTGGCTCTTCTGGACGGCGAACGCCCGGTGCCCGGTGGGCCTGTTTGCTCTGTCGGTGGGCGCCCACTGTGACAAATACCTGCCGCAGCCCGACCCCGGCGCCGTGGCCCTCAGCGCCCTGAGCGTGGACGCCCGCGAGCAGGGACGCGGCCTGGGCACGGCAGCCATGCGCGCCCTGCCCAGTTTTGTCCCCAGGCATTTTCCTCAGGCGCGGCGTGTGGTGCTGGCCGTTAACCAGCGCAACCCCGCCGCCCGGCGCACCTACGACCGCGCCGGCTTTGCCCTGCTCGGCGAGCGCCAGGGCCCTGCCGGCCCCCAGTGGGTGATGACCCTGCCCCTCCTCTTAAGCACCCCATAAGCGCACAACCGTTCCCCACCCCTCCTCGCCTCCACCTCATGTCTTTTGAAAAGGAGAACCTTCTGGGCCGCACCAAGACGTCTTGCCCCACCACGGCCCAGGTCCAGACGAGGCCGTCGTGCGCGGAGCGCGCGGGCCATGGCGCGAAGGCGGAGGAGGGCGTCGAAGCCGGACACGTGACCGAACGGAGCGAACCCGCCAACTTCAGTCGAAACTCTTGCCCAGCGCAGCGCCGCTCTCCCTGCCCCTCTGGGGGGCTGACCGCAGCCAATGCCCCCATCCCCCCCCGCTACAATCCCCCCGTGACCGCCCTTCTCCCCTCCACCCTCTCCCCCGCCGACGCCCTGCGCCGCCTGCACGCCGCCGGCGCCCCGGGCCTCGTGCTGCTGGAATCTCTGGGCCCTGTCACGCCGGACAGCCGCTGGACCTTTCTGAGCGCGTGGCCCGGGGCGGTGCGCCGCGACCTGCCCACCCCCCCCAAAGGCCAGACCTTCTTCCCCGCGTGGCTGGGCGGCCTGAAGTACGAGGCGGCGCGTGCGTTTGGCCTGCCCACCCACGCCCCCCAGGGGCAGGCCATGTGGTGGGGCTTTTACTCCTCCGGGCTGGTGTGGGACCGGCAGGCGGGTACCCTGGCCGTGGTGGGCGAGCCGCATGTGGACTGGGCCGGGCTGCTGGGCGCTGACCCGGGCCCTGAACCCACCCTGAGCGTGGGCCCCTTCGGCGCCGACGACGTGGATTACCCCGCCGGGGTGCGCGCCGTGCAGGAGTTGATCCGGGCGGGCGAGGTCTATCAGGTCAACCTCTCGCGCGGCGTACGGGCCGGGGCTCAGGGCGAGCCTCTGGCCGCCTACCTGCGGCTGCGCGAGGTCAACCCCAGTCCGTTCATGGCCTACGCCGACTTTGGCGAGGAAGTGGTGGTGTCGTGCAGTCCGGAGCGGCTGGTGCGCTGGGCCGGGGGGCAACTGAGCGCCCGCCCCATTGCGGGCACCCGCCGCCGGGGCGACACGCCCGCAGAGGACGCCGCCTTTGAAGCCGAGCTGAGAAGCAGTCCCAAGGAGGTGGCCGAGCACACCATGCTGGTGGATCTCGTGCGCCATGACCTGGGCCGGGTGGCGGCGCCGGGCACCGTGACCGTGCCGGACCTGATGCTGGTGGAGCGCTACAGCCACGTGATGCACCTGGTGTCGGAGGTGACGGCCCAGGCCCGCCCCGGCGTTGTCCTGCAGGACGTGCTGGCCGCTACCTTTCCCGGCGGCACCATCACAGGCGCGCCCAAGGAACGGGTGATGGAGGCGATTGCGGCCCTGGAACCGGGGCCGCGCGGCTGGTACACCGGTGGCCTGGGGCTGGTCAGTGGCGCGGCGGTGGACCTGAACATCCTGATTCGCACGGCGGCTTTTACCCGCACGCCGCAGGGCTGGACCGTGGAGGTGCGCGCGGGCGGCGGCACCGTGATTGACGCCGACCCCGCGCGCGAGGCCCGGGAAACGGTGCACAAGGCCCAGGCCCTGCTGTCGGTGCTGTCCGGGGTGCCGGGCCGCCCCGCGCAGGCCCCCGCGCTCCCGGTGCCGGGCCAGCCCTGGGCCCCACCCCCGGCGCTGGAGCACACCCGCCTGAGGGTGCTGCTGCTGGACAACCGCGACTCCTTTACCTGGAATCTGGCCCACGACCTGCTGGCCCTGGGCGCCCAGGTGGACGTGTGGTCACAGCACGAGGACGCCGCCGCCCTGCTGGCCACCCGCCCGGACGCGGTGCTGGTGGGCCCCGGCCCCGGCACACCGGACACGAGCGGCTGCACCCTGGCCCTCACCCGGGCCTGCCTGGAGGGGCAGGTGCCCCTGCTGGGCGTGTGCCTGGGCCACCAGGCGCTGGGGCAGGTGCTGGGCGGGCAGGTCGTGCGCGCGCAGCCGGTGCACGGCCGCCCAGAATATGTGCGGCACGCTGGCACCGGCCTCTTTGCCGGGGTGCCGCAGGCGGCCCCCTTCGGGCGCTACCACTCGCTGGTGGTGCGCGGGCTGCCCGGCGCCCTGATCACCGCCACCAGCGCAGACGGCGAGGCCATGGCCCTGGAAGTGCCGGGGCAGCCTGCCTGGGGCGTGCAGTTTCACCCTGAAAGCGTGCTGAGCCCCGCCGGGCGCGTGCTGCTGGGCAACTGGCTGAGGCTGGCCGCCCGCTGGCCACAGGCATGAAGCCCCTGCCCGACGAGCTGAAGGCCCCGGCGTGGCTTCACGGCATCAGCGCCTTTACCACGGTGCGCACCCGGCACGGCACAGCGCTGCTGTGGCCCGAGCATCTGGCCCGGCTGCGCGGCACCTGTATGGCGCTGGGTCTGCCAGCACCCGCCCCTGACCTACCGCCGCTGCTCCCGCTCCCCTGGGGCCTGCTGCGCGTGACTGTCACAGAGGAGGACACCTTCTGGTCCCATGCCCCGCTGACCCCTGGCCCCCGGCCTGAAAGGGGAGTCACGGTACGCCTGACCACCGTGCAGACGCACCCGCAGCTGGCCGGCCACAAAACCGGCAATTATCTGCCCTACCGGCTGGCCCTGCAGGAAGCCGCCCCAGCCTTCGAGGGCTGGCTGACGGATACCGGGGGTCAACTGGTGGACGGGGCACGCACCTCCCCTGTCCTGGAACTGGGCGGCGCACTTGTGGTGCCTGCGGGCGGCCTGCCGGGCCTGACCCGCTCGGCGTGGCTGGCGGGGCAGGCGTTCACCCAGCGGCCTGTTCAGACGAACGAACTGCCGGGCGTCACCCGGGCCTGGATCTGTGGCAGTGGCGTGGGCGTGGTGCCCGTACGCCGGCTGGAAGGTCCTGACTTCGCCCTTGATCTGCCCCTCAGATGGCCAGCAACTGACCATGCTGCCCTGATCTGGCCTGGGGGATAGGGGGCGGCGCCGCCACGCCCTCTCCCAGCCCACAGCAAAGAGGCGCCCTGTGGCAGGGCGCCTCCCAGACTGTTGGTGCTTACCAGGCGTAGAAGATGGCCACGATCAGCAGCCACACCACGTCCACCAGGTGCCAGTACAGGCTGGCAGGGGTAATGGAGCCGTGGTTGTACTTGTCCATCTTGCCGGTCATGCTCTGGTAGAAGGGCAGCGCGATGCCGGTGCCGCCAATCAGGATGTGCAGACCGTGCAGGCCCACGATGGTGAAGAAGCACGCCTGCCACAGGTTCTGTTTCCAGTCACTTTCCACGCCGAACAGGGCGAACTCGTACACCTGGAAGATCATGAAGATGGCGCCCAGCAGCAGCGTCACGAACATGCCAATGCGGAAGCGGGTGAGCTTGCCGTGGTGGTTGTCCTGCTCGGCGCGGTGAATCACAAAGGAGCTGGCCACCAGCACCAGGGTGTTCAGGGCCGCCAGCCAGATGCTGGGGCGCAGGGCAGGCGGCTCGGCGTTGCCAATCACGCGCAGGTAGACGTAGCCGGCAATCAGCACGCCGAACAGGCCCACTTCCGAGATGATGAACCACGCCATACCCATGAAGCCGTTGTCGTACTTCGTGAGGTGGTGGTGGGCCACCGGCACAGCGTATTCGCGGGTGCCCGCCCACTTGAACAGGCTGTACAGGAACACCGGGAAGCTGAGGTACAGGATGACGGTGGCCAGCTGGAAGCCGAAGCCCGCTTCCCCGAAGGGCCGCAGCCCGGCCGCCGGGGTGTAGTTCGTGAACCAGCCGAAGCTCAGACCGTAGCCCATCAGCAGCAGGCCCACCGCCGTCATGAACGGCCAGATGGAATCCTGGGGCAGATGGATGGTCTTGGGGTCCACGGGCGTCAGGGTCTCACCACTCTGCTCCCAGTCGTACAGGGGGCGCTCGGTGGGGAACGACCGGGGGAACTCGTGGGCGAAGTTGTAGGGCTTGGGTGGGCTGTCGGCCGTCCACTCCAGGGTAAAGCCACCCCAGGGATTGGGCGAGGCCGTGGCCGGGCCACGCACACTTTGCAGCATGTTCCAGACCCACACGATGCCGCCGGCCAGCAGGGTCAGGGCGCCCAGGGTGGACAGGAAGTTCAGCTCGGTCCAGGCAAGGTTGCCCGCCGGGTAGGTGTAGTAGCGCCGGGGCATACCCAGCAGACCCAGGATGTACTGCGGCAGGAAGGTCAGCCACGAACCGATCATGAACAGCCAGAAGTGCACGAGGCCCAGCTTTTCGCTCATGAAGCGCCCGGTCATCTTGGGCCACCAGTAGTACAGGCCGCCCATGGCCAGGAACGCCGTGCCGAACATCATGACGTTGTGGAAGTGCGCCACCACGTAGTAGGACATGGTGACCTGGTAATCGAAGGGAATCATGCCCAGCGAAACACCAGTGATGCCACCAATCAGGAAGTTGAAGATGAAGCCCACCAGCCAGTAGGTCGGCGACTTCATGATGATGCGTCCGCCCCACAGCGTACCGATCAGGTTGAAGATCTTCACGCCGGTCGGCACCGCCACGATCAGGGTGGCGATCATAAAGGCGATCTGCCACGCTTCGGGCAGGCCCACGGCGAACATGTGGTGAACCCACACCAGCAGCGACACGAGCACGATGCCCAGAATCGAGTACACCATCACGCGGTAGCCGAACAGCGGCTTGCGGGCCATGGTGGAGGCGATCTCGGCGCCAATGCCCAGGTAGGGCAGCAGCATCACGTACACGGCCGGGTGTGAGTAGAACCAGAAGAACTGCTGGAACAGCACCGGCACGCCGCCAATGCCGGAGTTGAACATGCTCAGGCCCAGCTTCAGTTCCAGGTAGGTGACCAGCGCCGCCGCCGTCAGACCGCCCAGCGAGATCAGCTGCAGCATGGAGGTGGCAAAGATGCTCCAGACGAAAATGGGCATCTTCCACAGGCTCATGCCCGGGGCGCGCATGTTCACAATCGTGGCGGCGAAGTTGGCCGAGCCCAGCAGCGAGGCGATGCCGTTGAGGGTCAGCGCCACCATCAGCACCGACACGCCGGTCTGGTTGGCGTCCACGGACAGCGGGTAGTAGAAGGTCCAGCCCACGCCGGGGGCGCCGCCGTTGACCAGGCCCAGAATCACCAGGATGAGGCTGAAGATAAACAGCCACACCGCAAAGGTGTTGATGCGCGGCAGGGCCACGTCCCGCACACCCAGCTGCAGCGGCAGAAACCAGTTCCCGAAGCCGAACAGGCCAATGGGAATCAGGAAAAAGAAGATCATCAGGGCGGCGTGGATGGTCAGCACCTGGTTGTAGGTGTTGCCCACCAGGAAGGTGTTGTCCGGCACCGCCAGCTGCAGGCGAATCAGCACTGCCAGAATCCCGGCGATGGCAAAGCCCAGGATGCTGGTGCCGATGTACAGATTCCCGATCTTCTTGTGATCGGTGGTCATCATGTAATCCTTCAGGACATGCCACAGGCCCGGGCGGGCGCCGTGTTCCTGAAGGGGAGCGTGCTGAACGGTCACTGGGTGCCTCCGTTACTGGACGCGCCGATCACCGGCACGTCACGCCAGTAGTCCGCTTCTTCCGGCAGCTTCAGGCTGCGCAGATAGGCGGCCACGGCATTGATCTCCTCATCGGTCAGGCTGTAGCCCTTGGTCGGCTTGCCGTTCACCATGTACTCGGCGCCGTTCTCGTAGGGAGGCATCAGGGCGCCGGGCTTGACGGCGGGGCTGTTCTTCAGCCACGGAATCAGCATGTCCTCGGCCTTCTGCCCTTCCCACATGCCTGCGCCCAGGGTGCGGCGGGTGCCAAAGAAGCTCAGGTCTGGGCCCACCTGACCGCCGGCCGGGGTGCCCTGCACGCGGTGGCAGCCCGCGCAGGAGGCGGCGCCGGTTTCAGGTCGCTTGGGGTCCGTGGCGGGCTTGCCCTGCATAAACAGCTTGTAGCCCAGTTCCTCGGGGCTGCCGGGGGCAGGCTCGGGGGCGCGGTAGGCCTTCATGGCGGCCAGGGTGGCGTCGTAGCGGGCCTGGTCCAGCGCAATCACCTTGTAACGCATGTTGGCGTGGCTGGCCCCGCACAGCTGCGAGCAGTTGCCCTGGTACACACCCGCGCGGTCGGTGTCCACCTGCCAGGTCTTGTTCACAGCCGGCATGGCGGCGCGCTGGCCCCCAATGTTCGGCGCCCAGAAGCCGTGAATCACGTCGCCGCTGGTCACGGTCAGGGCCACGGGCTGCCGGGTGGGCATCAGCATCTCGTTGCCGTTGGCCACCTCGCCGCCCGCGTCGGCTTTTACCTCGGGGTACTCGAAATTCCACCAGAACTGCTTGGCCAGAATGTCAATCTTGGTGGCCTGGTCCGGGGTGGGGTTCAGGATCGCCATGGAGCGCACAGTCAGCACGCTCAGGAAAATCACGATCACGACCGGCACCGCCACCAGCCAGACTTCCAGCTTGTTGTTGCCGTGAAACTGCGCGGGAGGGGCGTCATGCTTGTCTTCACGGAACTTCTGCACCGTGTAGAACAGCGCAAACGACACGCCGAAGAAGATGATGATGGACAGCGCGATGGCCCAGATGCTCATCACCCAGATTTCCCGGTTGAACGCGGAGGCCATGTCCCCAATCGAAAGGCTCTGCTGCGCCTGCTGACAGCCGGTGAGCAGGGCCGAGCCCAAAACCGCCAGGGGGGCCAGTGCCCACCTGGATCGCCGTGTGCCGCTGTGGCGGTGTGTGGTATTCAACGTCACTCCTTTCCTCTTCCTCGCAGTGTAAAACGTTCTGCGCGCCCTTGCGTGGAGCCGCGCGGTCCAGACCAGGGCCCGGCCCCGCGCTGCCGGCCGCGCGCTCATTCTACCGAGCGGTCAGCCCCGCCCCGCATGAGATCAGATGGGGGCGGAGGCAAGTGTCCTGTGGGTGCGCGGCGTTACGCCAGCAGCGCGCGGTCCACCGCGCCCGCCACAAACAGCAGCGCGAGGTACAGCATGGAATACAGGTACAGCGGCACCGCCACCTTGCGCTCGACCTTGTGCCCGGCCATCACATGGCGGTAGAGCCGCCACGACAGCACCAGCAGCCAGCCGCCCAGGCCCAGCGCCGAGAGGAAATACAGCCCGCCCACCTCCTGAAAGAAGACCGGCATGACGGACAGCACCACCGTGTAGATGGCGTACAGGCCAATCTGGGCCACCGTGAGCTTGTCGCCGTGGACCACCGGCAGCATGGGAATGCCCACCTCGCGGTACTCGTCTTTGATCATCAGGGCCAGGGCCCAGAAATGCACCGGGGTCCAGAAGAAGATGATGGCGAACAGAAACCACGCAAACAGGTTGAGGTCGCCTGTGACGGCCGCCCAGCCCACCAGCGGCGGAAAGCAGCCGGCGGCGCCGCCCAGCACGATGTTGTGCCAGGTGTGGCGCTTGAGCAGCCCGGTATACACCCCCACGTAGGTGACAAAGCCCGCGAGGCTCATCCAGGCGGCCAGCGGCGTGGCCCAGACCCACAGCATCACGAACGACAGAATCTGCAGGGCGGCGCCGAAGGTGGCCGCGTCGCGGGTGCTGATCAGGCCGCTGGTGGTGGGCCGCTGAGCGGTGCGCGCCATTTTCAGGTCAATGTCACGGTCGATGATCATGTTGAACACGCCCGCCGAGCCGGCCGAGGCGTAGCCCGCCACGCTGACCACCAGCAGCAGCCACAGGTCCGGCCAGCCGCGCGCCGCCATGAACATGGCCGCCACGGTGGTCCACAGCAGCAGGCTGATGACCTTGGGCTTGGTGAGCGACAGGTAGTCGCGCCATGTGGCGCGGGGGCGCAGGGCCGGTACGGGTTTGGCGGTCATAGAGTGTCCTTCTGGGGCGCCGGCTGCCCGGTCAGGGCGTGAAAGACCATCAGGGCGGTGGCCAGCCACAGGGCGCAGGCCAGCGCCAGATGGGTCAGCTGCATCCAGTCCGGGGCTTTCAGGGCCACATTGGCAAAGCCCACTGCCATCTGCACCCCAATCAGGGCCCACATCACGGCGCTCCAGCGGCCCACACCCGGGCCTGGGCGCTCGCGGCGCAAAAACACGCCCAGCCACACCAGAAACGCGCTGCTCAGGACTGCCAGCATGGGGTGAACCACGCGCAGGTTCTCGATCAGGGTGGCCGTGGGCCCAAAGTCGCGCTTGACGGTTTCAATGGGCGTGCTCCCGCCCTCGGGCACAAACAGCAAGTCGCCCAGGGCCGTCACGGCGCCGGCCATGCCCAGCAGCAGCAGCAGCACCAGCCCCACGGCGCTCCAGCCGCCCACCAGCCCCTGGGCGCGCAGCCGCAGCCGGGGCGCGCCCCCAGCCCACAGGGCCGTCAGCAGCAGGGCGCCCAGCAGCACAAAGGTGTTGGCAAGGTGAACCCCCTGAATCAGACCGCGTGCCGGGTGGGCCGAATCGGCGGTCAGGCCCAGCACCACCTGCACGGCGCCCACCAGCCCCTCCAGGATAATCAGGCCCAGACTGAGCCCGGCGCCAAAGCGGGCGGGGTGACCCTTGGGCGTGACCTGCGTGGCCAGCGCCACCAGCGCAATCGCCAGCAGGCCGCTCAGCGCACTGGTGACGCGGTGGCTGAACTCAATGGCGGTGTGCAGCCCCGGGCTCTGGGGCACCACCACGCCGTTACACAGCGGCCAGTGGTCGCCGCAGCCGGCCCCGGCTCCCGTGATGCGCACCACGGCGCCCCACAGAATGACCAGCACGTTGTAGGCCAGCGCCGCCCAGGCCAGCCGGGGGAGCCACGCCCCGATCTGGGCACGGGGCACTGTCAGCGTTCCACTCATGGTCACCATCCTCGCCGCCCGCGGCCCAATCAGCGGCCCAGTGCAGGGCGGGCGCGGCGGTCAACACCCGGCATTCTACCGGGGCCGGGCCCCAGCAAATTGTCCCCGGTGCCCGGCCCGGTGCTTGCGCCCCCCTGCCCGCCGGGGGTGGACACCTGCCCTGTGCGGCGCCCCGTACACTGCGGCTCGACTATGGCGGAAACCATCAACCAGTGGGCGGTCATCACGATCATCCTGAGCGGCATTGCCCTGTGCGTGGGCGTGTACCTGATCCGGCGGGGCCTGCGCGAGGCCCACATGCGCGCCATGGTGACGGCCGTCACGCTGGCCAGCATCTTTCTGGTGCTGTACCTCACCCGGCTGGCCCTGGGCTACGAGAAGAAATACGCGGGCCCCGAGGAGTGGCGGCTGGCCTATTTCGTACTCTTGATCAGCCACATCATTCTGGCGGCGGCCAACCTGCCGCTGGCGCTGGGCGCCGTGTGGAACGCCTGGAAGGGCCTGAAGGCGGCCGGTAACCTGGGCAACATTGACGCGCCCGCCGCGCGCGGCTACTTCAACAAGCACCGCGCCTGGGTGCGCTGGACCGTGCCGGTGTGGCTGTACGTGGCAGTCACTGGCTGGATCATCTATCTGGTGCTGGGCCGCTGGGGTGAAGTGATCAAGGGCGGTTGAGCCCAGGACAGTGACTCCAGAAAGAACAGTGGGCCCAGCGCTCCGGCCACTTGCCCAACAAAGCCCCCCCACTCCAGGGCGGGGCTTTGTCGTGCGGCCCCGGTGCTGGGTGGGCGCTGGTGCCGGGGGGGCCTGTTTCCACCGCCGCCCGCCCTGGGGGCCCCAGTCCAGCCGCGCCCGCCCCCCTCTGTTACGCTGCCGGGCATGAAACGCAGCATTCCCGAGTTGCAGGCACTGGCCCAGCCCCTGGTGATGGTCACGGCCTACGATTACCCCGGTGGCCGCCACGCCGAGGCGGCCGGGGTGGACGTGATTCTGGTGGGTGACTCCCTGGGCAACGTGGTGCTGGGCTACGACTCCACGGCGCCCGTCACCCTGGGCGACATGATTCACCACGCCCGCGCGGTGCGCCGGGGGGCGCCCGACACCTTTATGGTCGTGGACCTGCCGTTTGGCACCTACCACACCGGCGTGCAGGACGCCATGCGCAACGCGGTCAGGGTCATTCAGGACACGGGCGCCGACGCCATCAAGATGGAAGGCGCCACCCCCGAGATTCTGGAGGTGGTGCAGACCCTGACCCGCAACGGCATTCCGGTGATGGGCCACGTGGGCCTGATGCCGCAGACCGCCACCGCCCAGGGGGGCCTGCGCGTGCAGGGCAAGGACGACGCCTCGGCCCGCCTGACGCTGGAGGGCGCCCTGGCCCTGGAAGCCATGGGGGCTTTCTCGGTGGTGCTGGAAGCCATTCCCGCCCGGCTGGCGCGCCTGATCAGCGAGCGGCTGGCCATGCCCACCATTGGCATTGGCGCTGGCCTCCACTGTGACGGTCAGGTGCTGGTGACCCACGACCTGCTGGGGATCTATGAGGGCGAGGAGAAGAAGATCGCCAAGCGCTACGCCGAACTGGGCCGCGCCGCCCGCGAGGCCATTGCCACCTACGCCGCCGAGGTGCGCGGCCGGCAGTTCCCCACCAAGGAGAACGCCTTTGTGATGAAGGATGACGTGCTGGACAAGCTGTACTGAGGTTGATGGGAAAAGGGTGATGGTTGATGGAAAAAGCCCTTCTCCATCAACCATCACCCTTCAACCCTCTACACCCTTAGGGGTACAGTCCCCGCAACGCCCGGGCTTCCAGCACGCGGGTGCAGGCCACGATGTACACCGCCGTGCGCAGGGTCACGCCGTGGCGCTCCTTGACGTCCCACAGGCTCAGGAAGGCTTCGCTCATGATGCGGTCAAGGCGCTTGTTGATCTCGTCCTCGGTCCAGAAGAACGAGGAGAAGTCCTGCACCCATTCAAAGTACGAGACCGTCACGCCGCCCGCGTTGGCCAGCACGTCCGGCACCACAGTCACGCCGCGCTCGGCCAGCAGATCGTCGGCGGCGGGCACAGTGGGGCCGTTGGCGCCCTCCACGATCAGCCGCGCCTGAATGCGCCCGGCATTCTCCAGGGTGATCTGTTTTTCCAGCGCGGCGGGAATCAGCACGTCGCAGGCCACGTCCCAGAACTCGTCGCGCTTCAGTTCCTCGGTGCCGGGCAGGCCCACGATCTTGCCGGTGCGGCGCAGGTGCTCCAGCGCGGCAGCCGGGTCAATGCCGGCGGCGCTGGCAATGGTGCCCGTGACGTCCTGAATGGCCACGACCCTGGCGCCGTGCTCATGGAAGATGCGCGCGGCGGCCTCGCCCACGTTGCCGAAGCCCTGCACCGCAATGCGCGCGCCCTGCATGGGCATGCCCAGCTTCTTCATGGCCTCGGCGCCGGTGACGAACACGCCGCGCCCGGTGGCGTCGCCGCGCCCCAGGCTGCCGCCCAGCGCCACGGGCTTGCCCGTCACCACGCCAGTGGCGGTGCGGCCCACGTTCATGGAATAGGTGTCCATCATCCACGCCATGGTCTGCGGGTTGGTGTTCACGTCGGGCGCGGGAATGTCCTTGTCCGGCCCGATGATCAGGCCAATTTCGGTGGTGTAACGGCGGGTCAGGCGTTCGAGTTCGCCGGTGGAGTACTTGCGCGGGTCAATGCGGATGCCGCCCTTGCCGCCGCCGTAGGGCAGGTTCACGGCGGCGTTCTTGACGGTCATCCAGGCCGAGAGCGCCATCACTTCACTGAGGGTCACGTCCTGGTGATAGCGGATGCCGCCCTTGGCCGGCCCGCGCGAGGTGTTGTGCTGCACGCGGTAGCCCTCGAAGTGCGCCACCGTGCCGTCGTCGAGGTGAATGGGCACGTCCACGACCAGAATGCGCTTGGGGCGCTTGAGGGTCTCGGCCCAGTAGGCCAGCTTGCCCAGGTAGGGCGTGACGCGCTCCACCTGCTCCAGGTAGATCTCGTAGGGCCCGATGTTGTTGGGGTCCAGGTAGCTGGGAATGGCGTGCGCGCCGGTCTTGGGGCCAGCGGTGTTGGCGGGGTCTTGCGTGGTGGTCATGCGGGGAAGCCTCCTTCGGAGGGGAAGTAGGACGTGGAGTGTGGGGAGTAGGAACAGCAGGAGCAAATGCTCTGGCTCCGGCTTCTGGCCATCGGCCACCGGCCTTTGGCCCTCTGCGTTACGGGTACACGCCCCTCATCACAGTCGCGCTGTGCAGGCGGTTAAGCGCCAGGGCGTAGGCAGCCGTGCGCAGGTCGGTCTGGCAGGTGCGCTGCGTGGCCAGCACCGCGTCCAGCGCAGCGTTCACCCGCATGTCAATGGCGGCCAGAATCTCCTCTTCCATCCAGAAGAAGTTGCTGGCGTCCTGCACCCATTCCAGGTAGTTCACGATCACGCCGCCAATGCTGGCGATCAGGTCGGGAATCACCTTCACGCCGCCCCCGGTCAGGAAGCGCTCGGCCTCGGGCAGCACGGCGCGGTTGGTGGCTTCGACCACGTAGCGCGCGCGGATGGTGTGGGCGTTGCCCGCGTGAATGGTGCCGTAGTCGTAGGCCAGCATCAGCGCGTCCACGTCCAGCTCGGTCACTTCCTCAGGGGTGATGTCGGTGGCAAATCCAGCCACCGTGCCTTTCTCCTCGCGCCACGCGGCCAGGGCGTCCAGGTCCAGGCCACTGCTGGCAAAAGTCGCGCCGTCCTGGTCGCTCACCGCCACCACCAGCGCGCCCTGGGTGGCCAGCGTCTCGGCGGCCTTGCGGCCCACATCGCCAAAGCCGTACACCGCCACGCGGGCGCGCTCCAGGCTCTCGCCGGCCGCTTCCAGCACGCGGGCCGTAACCAGCGCGGCCGAGCGGCCCCGGGCGTCCTTGCTGCCGTAGCTGCCGCCCAGCGGAATGGGCTTGCCCACCACCACGCCGTTGCTGGTGGTGCCGGTGTTCTCGGTGTAGGTATCCAGCATCCAGGCCATGGTCTGGGCGTCGGTGCCCACATCCGGGGCCAGAATGTCCTCGTTGTGCCCAATGAGTTCCACCAGTTCGCTGGTGTAGCGCCGGGTCAGGCCCTCAAGCTCATGGGGGGTCAGGGTCGTGGGGTCCACGTCCACACCGCCCTTGGCGCCGCCCAGCGGCAGGTCGGCCACCGCCGCTTTCAGGGTCATGATGGCGGCCAGCACCTCGCACTCATGGGCACTGACCCCCGAGCGCAGGCGCACGCCGCCCATGCTGGGCCCGCGCGAAGTGCTGTGCACCGTGCGGTAACCCTTGAAAACACGAATGCTGCCGTCGTCCATGCGCACCGGCAGGTTCACGCTGACCGTGCGTTTGGGGTACTTGAAATACGCGAGGGACTGGTCCGTGACCTCGCAATAGGGCAGCGCCTGCTGGAGTTGCTCCATGAGGCCCTGCCAGTTGAGTCCTGATGCCCGCATGTGACGGTCTCCTTCCCTTCGGGTGGGAATGTGGGGGGTTAAGGTGGATTGGCTGCCCGAAGCATACACGCCCCTTCCGGGTCGCATAGACAGGGCCCGCCCCGCGCGGGGGCCGCGCTGGCCGCCCCCGTTGTAGCGGCCCCCGGCGCCCGGGTCAAGGCGGCGAAAGCGCGCTGTACACGGTGCAAGCCTGAAGCGCTTCCAGTGCGCTCAACCGTGGGTGGGCGCCGCCCAGGTTCGCATTTGAAAGGCACGGAACAGGGCCGCCGCCCGTCACACCCTGGCCGCAGCTGTTCGGCAATGTCAGACGGTGGGCAGGGGCGCTCAGGCCCGGCGCTGAATCTCGCGCGCTGCCAGCTGGGCCAGGGCGCTTCTGGCCTCGGAGGGTGGCAGGGCCTGCAGGGCAGAGGTGGCCAGCGCCGCGCGGCGGCGAATCTCCTCCTGGGTCGCTGCCAAGGCGCCGGCCTGGGCGGCCAGGGTCTGCACGCGGGCCACGTCGCCCGGCTGGGCCGCGCGGCGCTCCAGCACCTCGCGCACCTCGTCGGCGTGGGGGCCGTCCAGCAGGTACAGCACCGGCCCGGTCGCCTTGCCCTCGCGCAGATCGCCGCCCACGGGCTTGCCGGTGCGGGCCTCGTCACCGCTCAGGTCCAGCAGGTCATCTTGCATCTGAAAGGCCATGCCGAATTCGCGGCCGTAGGTGGCCAGGGCCTCACGCGCGGGCGCCGGGGCCCCCAGCAGCGTGGCGGGGGCGGCGGCAGCCAGTTCGGTGAGGGCCGCCGTCTTGCCGTGAATGACCTGCAGGTAATTGGTCCAGCTGTACTCCCCGTAGGCGGCCACCTGAAACTGCAGCACCTCGCCCTCGCACACCACGCTGGCCGTCTCGCCAAACAGGCGGGTCAGCTCGGGGCCGCCGGGCAGCGTGGCCAGCAGCACCAGCAGCCGCGAGAGCATAAAGTCGCCGCTCATCACGCTGACCACGTTGCCAAAGCGCCGGAAGGCGGCCTGCTGGCCCCGGCGGGTATCGGCGTCGTCAATCAGGTCGTCGTGCAGCAGGGACGCGGAGTGCAGCAGTTCCACCCCCACGCCCAGGTCGCGTACATGGCGCCAGGTGGGGTCGCCAGGCCCGGCGCCCAGCGCCTGCGCCGCCAGAAAGGTCATCAGGGGCCGCACGCGTTTGCCGCCCGCCGCCACCAGATCGTCCCCGATCAGCTCAATAAACTCCACGCGGGAGCGCAGCACCTCGCGCAGCCGCGCTTCAAACGCTGCGTCGGGAAGGGCCACCGCTGCCACACCAGTCATGGGGTCAGTATAGAAAAGGCCCCCCGGGCAAAACGTACCGCGCCCGACCTTGGGCGGGGGGCTTTCTCAAGCAAGTCGCAGGGGCCGCGCGCCCTTTGTCCCTCGCAGTTCACAGGCGGCTCATGCTACAAAACGGGATATGGAAAGCGTTGTGGCTCTCTTTCGCGAACCTCGGCAGGCCCAGGGCGTGCTGCAGGACCTGCAACAGCGCGGCTTTGACCGCGACCACCTGGGCTTTGCTCTGGCCGACGTGGTCGCGGAGGACGACATTGCGCAGCAGACCGGCGTGAGCCCCGAGGCTGGGGAACCCGCCGGCTCGGCGTCCGTGATCCGGGGCATGATCGGCGGCACCCTGGCGGGGCTGGCCCTGACCGTGCCCATCTGGCTGCTGCTGCTGGCCTTTCCGGTGACCCGCATCTACCAGGAAGGGGGCCTGTTTGGCATTCTCTTCGGCGTGATCGGCGGCGCTTCACTGGGCGGCCTGTTCGGCGCGCTGGCGGGCAGCGACCACGGCGACTACGTGAAGCTGCTGCGCCGCATGGGCGTGCCTGCCGCGCAGGCCGAGAAGTTTTACCAGGGCATCAAGGGCGGCCACGTGCTGGTGATTGCCCGCGACCCCAGCGGCGCGCGCGCCGACGAGGCCCTGAGCCTGATGCGTAAGCACGGGGCCGTGAAACTGGACGAGGTGGTGGGCGGCGGCCGCCTGCAAAGCGAGCGCACCGGCCAGGACGGCCACTGAGCAGCAGGGAAGAAGACAGGAGCGTTCCGGGTCTGAGCAGGGCCCGGAGTTTTTTTGTGGTGAAGAGGCAAAGCCACGCCGCCACGGCAAAAGCTGCCTTTGACCGCCAGGCCTGATGCCCTGAGCGCCCCTGCCCCTCCTGCCTCTGAACCCGTAACGGAAGCCGTCAGGTATGGCCCCAGTTGCCTGGGGGTGGGGCCACGCCGGCAACGACGCTGCCCACGCCTGGGACACCCCACCCTTCTGTCCTCCTCTACCCTGAGTTCCATGAAGCGCCTTACGCCCCAAGCTGTCACAGCCTTTCTGCTGCTGCTGGCCGCCGTTCTGGCCGCCCTGCTGCTGTGGCGCGGGCGCCCGGCCCCGCTGGGGGGCGAAGCGCTGGACGAGCCCAAGCCCCTGCCCGCCCTGACGCTGGTGAACGAGCGCGGCCAGCCCACCACCCTGGCCGCCAGCGACGGCCGGCTGCGGCTGGTGTTCTACGGCTTTGTGCGCTGCCCGGATGTCTGCCCCGCCACCCTGGCGAGCCTGAAGAACACCTATGCGGCCCTGAGGCCCGAACAGCAGGCGAAGGTGCAGGTGCAGTTCATCACTGTGGATCCAGAGCACGACACCCCCGGCGTGGTGCGCGACTACCTGAGCCGCTTTGACCCGGCGTTTACCGGCCTGACGGGCAAAGCCGCCGCCATTGACCAGGCTGCCCGCGAGATGTTCGTGGCGAACGTGAAACCCCTGCCTGCCCAGGACCACAGCGCCCATACCAATGGGGGCCAAAATGCCAGCGGAGCGGCGAATGCCCAGACCGCTGGCGCCAGCGCCGCACAGGCCGCCCGGCTGCACGGCGATCAGGTGAGCGTGGTGGACGGCCAGGGGCGCTTTGTGCGCCTGTACGGCAACGCATCGGTGATTGATGGCACCCTGGACCGCGACCTGCCGGGCCTGATCCGGCAGTACACGAACTGAGGTGGGGCCGTCCTTCTCTACCCTTTGTGCCCCAACTTATTCCGCTCTGGGCAGAATCGCGCTACACTGTTTGGTATGACTGAACCGCTCGATGCCGCCCTGCGGCCCAAGACCCTGACGGAGTATGTCGGGCAGGAGCGCCTGAAGGAGAAGTTGACAGTGTATCTCCAGGCCGCCAAGGGGCGGCGCGAGGCGCTGGACCACACGCTGCTCTTCGGGCCGCCCGGCCTGGGCAAGACCACCCTGGCACACATCATTGCGCACGAACTGGGCGTGAACATCCGCGTGACCTCCGGCCCAGCCATTGAAAAGCCGGGCGACCTGGCCGCCATCCTGACGAACAGTCTGGAAGAGGGCGACGTGCTGTTTATTGACGAGATTCACCGCCTGGGCCGCGTGGCCGAGGAGCACCTGTACCCCGCGATGGAAGATTTCAAGCTGGACATCGTGCTGGGGCAGGGGCCAGCGGCGCGCACCATCGAGCTACCGCTGCCGCGCTTTACGCTGGTGGGCGCCACCACCCGCCCCGGCCTGATCACCGCGCCCATGCGCAGCCGCTTTGGCATCATTGAGCACCTGGAGTACTACACCCCAGAGGAAATCGGGGTGAACCTGCTGCGCGACGCGCGGCTGCTGGGCTTTGGGCTGGTGGAGGAAGCGGCCATTGAAATTGGCGCCCGGTCACGCGGCACCATGCGCATTGCCAAGCGCCTCCTGCGCCGCGTGCGCGACTACGCCGAGGTGGCCGGCGAGAGCACCATTGAACTGCCGCGCGCCCACGACGCCCTGGACAAGCTGGGCCTGGACAGCGCCGGCCTGGACGACCGTGACAAGAAGTACCTGGAGACCCTGATTCACCGCTTTGCAGGCGGCCCGGTGGGCGTGGACACGCTGGCTACCGCCATCAGCGAGGACTCGCTGACCCTGGAAGACGTGTACGAGCCCTACCTGATTCAGCTGGGCTTTATCAAACGCACGCCGCGCGGCCGGGTGGCCACCGCACACGCCTACGACCACCTGGGCCTGCCGGTCTCGGGCCACTCCGACGACGGCCCCGGCTTCTACGCGAACTGAACCTGAGCCTTCCGGCCCGCTGGCGCCCACCAGCGGGCCGCTTTTATTTCAGTTCAAAGGACACCCAGGGGCCGGTGTACGCCGTGATCACCCGCGCGTTGCGGAGGGTCACCGGGCCAAACTGGTCATTGGTGTCCAGCTCCTGAACGTCCTCGACGGCGTTCCAGCCGGGCTGCAAGGTCAGGTCGTAGTGGGTGACGCCATCGTCGCAGCGTTCCGTGCCCACCATGCGGCCGGGGGCCTGCGCGTACACAAACATCACAAAGTTCAGCGTGAGGCCGCCCCCTGTGTTCCTCGTGACCTCTCCGGCGCGCACATAGTATTTTTTGCCGCCGGCGTCGTATTCGGGGGCGCCCAGGTACTGCACGGGGGCGTCCTGCTCGACCACCAGGGCGCTGACGTCGCAGGACCGGCCCCGGCTGGCCTTCCAGTCGGCCAGCGACCCCAGCCGGGCGCGGCCCTGCAAGGCGGTGTCCAGGCTGAAGTTCAGGGTGCCGTCCGGCAGCACGCGGCCGATGGCAAAGCGCTGGCGGCCGTCGCGCCAGTACAGTGGCGCAGCTTTGTCCAGTTTGGCGGCGCGCAGCAGCGGCCCCTGGACCACGAGGGCGGCGGGCGGAGTGGTCGGCACGGTGGTTGATAGGGTGGTCGTCTGGGCCCCCACCACAGACGTCAGGAGGAGAAGGAGAGCGGGCCAGAGGCGGTTCACGTGCCCCAGGATACGCGCCCGCCGGTCTACACTGACCCCCATGAGCGACCTTCAGGTGCAAATTTTCGGCACCCGCAAAAGCAAGGAGACGCGCGCCGCCGAGCGCTTTTTCAAGGAGCGCAAGGTCAAGGTGCATTTCGTGGACCTGCACGAACGGCCCATTGCCCGGGGCGAACTGACGCGCTTTGTGCAGAAGTACGGCCTGAACGCCCTGCTGGACCTGGACGGCAAGGCGTATGAGCGCAGCAACCTCGCCTACCTGCGCACCACCGAAGAAGGCGTGATTGCGAAAGTCATGGAAACACCCGAGCTGCTGAAGCTGCCGCTGGTGCGCGGCGGCAAGGTGCTGGCGGTGGGCGACGACATGGACGGCTGGAAAGCGATGGTGGCGGCGGAATGAATCGCCAGCGCGGTGGGCAGGCCACCCGGATCTGGCTGGCGGGGGCAGCCCTGATGGCCTGCGCGCTTCCCGGAGCCCAGGCGCGGCGTGGCGGCGCAGAGCCGCCTGCCGTTACCGCCTTTCAGGTGGTAGGCCTGCCCGGCGAAGTGCAGGTGCTCCGCACGGGGCAATTCCTGCGGAGCTACCCTGTGCCCAGGGGCCAGGAGGCCCTGACGCTGGTCAGCGGTGATCGGTTGGCCCTGGTCACGCAACCCCAGGCGCAGTGGGCGGACTACCGCCTTCAGGTCTATGACCTGACAACCGGGCGACTGGTGTCCCAGCAGACCCAGGTGGGCCGGGTGTCGCGGCTCTATGCCCTGGGCCGTGACCTGTTTGTGGAGGCCACCAGTTCGGGGGCGGGCCTCAGCCAGCGCACCCTGGTGCAGGCCCTGCAAGGCCCAGCCAGCGCCCTGCAGATTGACGGCTGGCGCCAGGCGCAGAATCCCCGGAGTGTGCTGTTTGACTCGCCCAATGGGGCGTACAACCCCTACGAACCGGTGGCGCTGAACTTTTTCCGCTACGACCTGGATGCCCGCACGCTGCGGTCTCTGAGCTTCGCGGTTCCGGCCCGGACGGGCTGCGGACCGGTTGAGAAAGACGGCACGCTGGACGAACGCGAAACCTACACCGCCCGCGAAGTGGTGGCGACCCGCCATGACCGCTGTGGGGTCTTTGAGGCGCGCTTTGACTGGACGGCGCCGGCCCGCCGCCCAGAGATCCGGCCTCTCAGGTAACAGGCACCAGCCGAACGCGGGTGTTGTGAAAGGTGCTGCCGCCGCCCAGGTCGGTCAGGGTCTGGGCCGTCAGTTCGTTGATGCTGGTGCCGTCCGGGGCCGAAAGCCCCCACCACGTTCCCTCCACCACAGCGGTGCCGGGCTGCGTGACGTCTGTAACCTTCACGCGGCGGCGCACCGCGCCAATCTCGGATTCCAGGCGCGCATACGCGGCGTCGTGAAGACCAAACGCCTGGGCGTCGTCAGGGTGGACCAGCACGTGCGGCTCGTTTCCCTCGGCGCGGTTAAGGTTCTCCAGATTGCCGTAGGTGGAATTCAGGAAGTGATGCGCGGGCGGCGTGAGCAGGCGCACCGGGTACGCGGCGTTCAGGGCGGCGTCCGGCTCGCGGTGCTGCGGGGCGGGCGACAGTTGCACCTTGCCGCTGGGGGTTTCTGCCCCGTGGGCGTAGGGCAAAAACAGCTCGGGGAGGTTCAGGCGCACGCTGCCTTCCGCCTTCAGGCGCCCTGGGGTGATGCCGGCCAGGTGCGGGTGGTCGGTGGTCAGCACCTCGGCCAGCAGGTCGTCCACGGTCCAGTACACACTGGGCTCGGTGATGCCCAGGCGGCGGGCGAGCTGCTGCATCACCCAGGAGTTGGGGCGCGTTTCGCCGGGGGCCTGAAGCTCTGCGTGGTTGTAGCCCAGGTGGTGGTGGCCGTAGCTGGTGTACAGGTCCGGGTGTTCGGCAAAGGTGGTGGCCGGCAGCACGTAGTCGGCCAGGCGAGCGGTTTCGGTCATCGCCTGCTCCAGCACCACCACCAGCAGGTCCTCGCGCGCCAGCCCGGCGCGCACCCGCCCGGCGTCGGGGGCCACCACGGCGGGGTTGCAGTTGTAGATGACGGTGGCCCCAAAGCCCGCCTCGGGGCGCAGGGCGCCCGCCAGTTCGTTCATGTTCACGTGCGGGGTACCGGGGCGAATCAGGTGCGCGCCGCCCAGGCGGGTGCGGTTGAGCTTGAATGCCCCGCTGGCGCTGAGGGCGCAGCCGCCACCCCGGTGCCGCCAGTCGCCGGTCAGGGCCGGGATGAGCGTTACCGCGCGCAGGTTGGTGCCGCCGTGCTCGTGGCGGGTCATGCCGTAGCCCACGCGAATGTAGGTAGGGCGGGTGGTGCCCACTTGCCGGGCAAAGTCGCGGACCACTTCGGCGCTCAGGCCCGTCACCTCGGCGGTGCGCTCTGGGGTCCACTCGGCAGCGGCCTGCCGAAGGTCCTCAAGGCCCACGGTGGCCTCGGCCAGATAGGCGTCGTCGGTCCAGCCGTGCGCGAACAGCTCGTGCATGACGCCCAGGGCCAGCGCCGCGTCGGTGCCGGGCCTGAGTTTCAGGTGCTCGTCGGCAAAGGCCGCCGTGCGGTTGCGGTACGGGTCCACGGCAACGATGCGTGCCCCGGCCTTGCGCGCCGCCGTCAGGTGCGGAGTCAGGTGGCTGTTGGTGGACAGCGAATTGATGCCCCACAACACGATCAGGCGGGCGTGGGCCACGTCCTGTGGGTCCACCGCGTAGCGCGTGCCGTAGCCCATCGCCCAGGCCTCCGTACCGGCGGTGGCGCAGATGGTTTCGTCCAGCTCCGGGGTGCCCAGCGCGCGGAACAGGGCGTGAACATGGCTGCCTTCCATCAGGCCCATCGTGCCCGCGTAGTGATAGCGCAGGATGCTCTGCGGACCGCGCGTGTCCAGCAGCCCCCGCAGCCGGGCCGCAATGTCGTCCAGCGCCTCGTCCCAGGACACCCGCTGCCACACCGGGGCCTCGGTCTTGGCGTTCATGCGCTTCAGGGGATACAACGGCCGCTCGGGGTGGTTGGCGCGCGCCGGGTAATGCACCGTCTTGGCGCAGGCAAAGCCGCGCGTGACCGGGTGGGTGGGGTCGCCAGTCAGCTTGCTCATCCGCTCCTGGCCGTCCTCACCGCGCGTCAGGGTGACCTTGAGGCGGCAGGCGTCGGGGCAGTCCAGGGGGCAGGTGAGCAGCACTTCACGGGAGGCGGCAACCGTCATGCCCGGCAGTCTAGAGCGGCGCTCCGGGGCGCACTCAGAGCCACTTTACACAGGCAGGAGCAGGCCAGGTCAGCCGGGGCGCAGGGTCAGACCCCGCGCCGCCAGCGCCTCCCGGAGCCGCCGCACTGCTGTTGGCCCCACCCCATGCAGGGCCAGTAGGTCCCGTTCTGTTAGCCGGGCCACCTCTGGCAGGGTGGAAAGGCCAGCTGCGGCCAGTGCCCGTAAGGCTGGGCGGCCAAGGGCAGCCGGCAGCGCGTCGGCCGTCACGGCACGTTCAGCTGCCAGGACACGCCAAAGCGGTCATTGACCCAGGCAAAGTGGGTGCTAAAGCCGTAGGTGTCCGGCGGCATCAGCACCTCGCCGCCTGCTGCCAGCCCCGTGAACAGGCGCTCGAAGTCGGCCAGCGCCAGCCTGTCCACAAACAACGACAGGGAAGGTGTAAAGGTAAAGGCGTGTGGAATCGGGCTGTCGGACACGCGCAGGCGCTGGCCCGCCAGTTCCACCTCGGCGGTCATGATCGTGCCGGGGGCGCCGGGACCGTCCGGGCCGTACTCCTGCCGGCCAATCACCCGGGCGCCAGGGAACAGGGAAAAGTAGAGGTCCAGCGCCTCGGCGGCGCGGCCTTCAAACATCAGGGCGGGGGTCAGCTGGGTCATAGGCACTCTCCTGTCAGGGCCGGGTGGTGATTTGCTGCACGGCCCAGCGGTTGCCGTCGGGGTCGCTCAAAAACAGAAAGCCTACGTTGTTCAGGTCGTCGCCAGGGCCAGCGGGGCGGGGGCCGCCTGGGCCCAGCACCTGCACCTCGCCCACCGCTACGCCGCGCGCCGTCAGTTCGGCGTGGGCGGCGCGGACATCGTTGACAACCAGTTGCAGGCCGTGCAGTGAACCTGGGGCCATCGAGCTCAGGCCGTCGCCCAGCACCACCGAGCAGCCAGACCCGCGCGGGGTGAGCTGCACGAGGCGCCGTCCACCGCCCAGCTGCGTGTCGTGGTCCACCACAAAGCCCAGGCCCTCGGCATAAAAGGCCACCGCCCGCGCCACGTCACTCACGGGCACCACCACAACTTCCAGGGTCCAGTTCATGCTCAGTCCCCGGGGTGCGCCAGCGCAGAGGCGTCAGTGGCGACGGGGGGTGCCTGCCGCGACGCGCGCAGCCCCAGGGCCAGGCCCACAGCCAGTACGCCCACGCCCGCCGCTGCCAGAAAGGCCAGGTGCAGCCCCGCCACCTGCGCGTCAGGGGCCGGGGTGCCCGCTGCCGTCAGCTGGGCCGCGCGCCCTGCCATCAGGGCCACCAGCAGCGCCGTCCCGGCGGCCCCCGCCACCTGTTGCAGCGTGCTGAGAATGGCGCTGCCGTGCGAGTACAGGTGTGGCGGCAACGGCGACAGACTGCTGGTAAAGACCGGCGTGAACAGCAGCGCCAGCCCGCCGCTCAGAGTCAGGTGCAGGGCCAGCAGCGCCCAGATAGGGGTACTAGCGTCAATGCGGCTCAGGCCCAGCAGCACCGCCGTCATCAGGACCGTGCCGGGCAGCGCCAGCGGGCGCGGGCCAATGCGGTCGTACAGCCGCCCCACGCCCGGCGCCAGCAGCCCCATCAGCAGGCCGCCTGGCAACAGCAGCAGCCCGGTTTGCAGAGTGCTGAGGCCACGCAGGTTTTGCAGGTACAGCGGCAGCAGAATCATGCCGCCAAACAGCGCCACCATGGCAATCACCATCAGGCCCACGCCCAGGGCAAACTGCGGAAACCGGAAGGCGCGCAGGTCCAGCAGCGGGGCGTCACGGCGTTGCAGCGCCACCTGCCGCCACAGGAACGCGGCCAGCGCCACGGCGCCCACCAGCAGGGGCACGCCTGTCTGGGCATTCAGGCCCCCGCCGCCCCCCTCGCCCACCTGGCTCAGGGCATACACCAGCCCGCCAAAGCCCAGTGCGGCCAGCGGCACCGAGGGCAGGTCCAGCGCCACCGGGCGCGGCGTGCCCACATTGCGCAGGGTGCGCGCCCCGTAGACCAGGGCCGCCAGCGCCACCGGCAGCACGAACACGAACAGAAAGCGCCAGGGCAGCACCTGCAAAATCAGGCCCGACAGGGTGGGGCCAATGGCGGGCGCCACCGAGATGACGATGCTGAGGCTGCCCATCACGGCGCCGCGCTGCTGGGCGGGCACCAGGGTCAGCACCGTGGTCATCAGCAGGGGCAGCATGATGGCCGTGCCCGACGCCTGCACCACCCGCGCCAGCAGCAGCGGCACAAAGCTGGGGGCCAGGGCCGCCAGCAGCGTCCCCACGCAGAACAGCCCCATCGCCGTGAAGTACACGGTGCGGGTGGAGAGGCGCTGAAGCAGGAACCCGGTAATGGGAATGACCACCGCCATCGTCAGCATGAAGGCGGTGCTCAGCCACTGGGCCAGGCGGGCGCTCACGTTCAGGTCGGCCATCAGGCGCGGCAGGGCCACGTTCATGATGGTCTCGTTCAGGATGACCACAAAGGTCGAAATCAGCAGCACCAGAATGACGGTGCGGTCGCGGGGCAGCAGGGCGCTGGGCGGGGGGGCGTTGTGCGCGGTCATGGGGGCCTCCGGGGCAGGGGGGTCAGCGGGCCTGGTAGGCGGCGCGCAGGGCGTCCAGCAGGGCAGCGTCTGGCTCAGCAGCCGGCTCTGTGGGCTGGGTCAGGCGCAAGCGGTGGGTCACCATCGTGTTCCATGACCCGGCCGGCTCAAAGGGCGCCGCAGGCAGGAGGCCGGGCAGGCGCAGGCCCACATCTGCCCCCCTGACGCCCGGCTGCACCAGGGCAAATTTCTTGCCGCCGCGCGTGAGGCTCACGTAGGACTCGGTGGGGCCCACGCCCACATCGTCGCCCAGGGTGCGGGCGTGGACCAGCAGGGCGGTCCACAGCGGCTGCCAGCCCGCCTTTTTGCCGCTGAACAGGGCGCTGACGCGCTCTTCCTCCGGGGCGCGGCGGGTCTCGGCCTTCAGCAGCGCGGCGGCCACCGCCGTGGCGTGACCGTGGCCCAGGCCGTACTCCGTTTTCAGCCACGCCACGATCTGGCCGTGTTTCTCCAGCCCCTTTTCGTCGGCCAGCTCGCGGAATTCGGGCACCGTCTTTCCGGTCTGGGCCTGCACAGCATCCAGGTACGCCTGAAACGACACGCGCTCAGTCCGCCTGGGGCGCTTCGGCGTTCAGCAACCAGTGGATGCCGTAGCGGTCGGTCAGGTGCCCAAAGGTAGACCCCCAGAACGACAGGCCCAGGGGCTGCGTGACCGTGCCGCCCCCTTCGGCCAGTTTGGCAAAGGTGGCGTGGGCCTCCTCGGCGCTGCCGCACTGCACCATCAGCGAGACCGACTGGCTGCGCCCGATGTCCTGCGACATATCCGACGCCAGCAGCGTCAGGTCGCCGGAAACCAGGCTGCCGTGCAGCACGCGCTCCTGCATCTCGGCGGGCAGCTGTGCGGCGACAGGGGACTGCGCCACCGTCATCAGGTCAAGGGTGCCCCCCAGGCACGCCTGGTAAAAGGTCATGGCTTCCTGGCACTTGCCGTTGAATCCGAGGTAGGGCTGAAGCTGTGGCATAGCGGGCTCCTCTGTCGGTTCGGGGCGTGGGTGTCCGTCCGCCACACGACCCGGTGGCGGGCCGCAATTGTGCCCGAACTTCCTTTGACCTATTTAGCTTAGGACAGAATACTCCGCAATTGCAAGTCCTGACTCCATTTTCCGGAGTCAGCAGGCTACACTGAAGGCTCGATGCCTGGAAAGCGCGTGTACGACGATGGCTGCGCCGCCGCCCACGCCCTGGACCTGATCGGGGAACGCTGGGCACTGCTGGTGGTCCGTGAACTGCTGCCCGGCCCGCGCCGGTTTACCGACCTGCAAGAGGGCCTGCGCGGCATCAGCCCCACGGTGCTGACCCAGCGCCTGAACGATCTGGAGGGAACAGGTGTGGTGCGCCGAGAGCAGTTGCCGCCCCCAGCCAACGCGCGGGTGTATGCCCTGACCGACTGGGGGCGGGAACTGGAACCCGTGCTCCAGGCCCTGGGCCGCTGGGGCGCGCGCTCGCCCCGCCGCCCGGCCCAGGCGCCCATCACCACCGCCACGCTGCTGGCCGCGCTGAAAACCATGAATGGCGGCGGGCTGCCCCAGGCCAGTGTGGCTCTGAATCTGGGACCAGAGGGCAGTTACACCGTGCACCTTCAGGGCCAGCACGCCGAGGTCAGCCCTGGCCTGAACCCAGCAGCCGAGGTGACCCTGAGCGGCGCGGTCGGCGCGCTGGGGGCCGTGATTTTCGGCGGGCAACCACTGGCAGATGCGGAAGCGGCAGGGGCGGTGAAGGTGGAAGGGAAGCGTGACGTAGCCCAGCACTTTGTCCGGGCCTTTCCGCTGCCGCCCCTGGTCGAGGTCTAATACCAATTCCGAAAAATTCCGTAGGGCCCCTTCTCTGGGGTGGGGGTGCAGTCAAACGCAGGCCGTCCATACCGGGCGGTTCGGCCAACGCATGCATAGCGTCACCCCTCCCCCACCACTGCGCCGCCTGGCACCGGGTGGGCACGCTCTCTGGTCAAGCGTCAGCCCGGCCGCTCCTCAGCGCAGAATGCCGCGCGCCGCAAAGGCGGCGTGGACCACCCCGGCCTGGGTCCTGCCGTACATCGCCTGCGCGGTATCCACCGTCGCCTGGGCCGCCGCCGCAAAGCTGGTGTCGGGGCGGAACCGGAACTGGGCATTCACGATAATCCGGTCAGCCACGGAGGCCCCCAGGCCCTGGCGGATGTCCCACAGGGCGCGTGACCAGATTTCGCCGTCGGCGTGTACCGAGCCGCGCAGGTCCTCGGGGTAGTGCTTGTTCGTGTCGGTGCGGCGGATGCAGTGCGGGGTGGCGGTGGTATAGGACACGCTGTCCCAGTCCATCAGGCAGGGCAGCGGCGTGCGGATGGGCGCGCCGTAGGCCCTGGCCACCGCTTCGCCCACTGTCAGGGCCAGATAATCCCCGAACGCCTCGCCAATGGCGCCCGCTTCCGGGCTGCTGCCAAAGCCCGGCACCTGCGCCGCGTGGACCGCATGGCCGTATTCGTGGACAATCACCTCGCCGTCCTCGGCGTCGTCCACGCCGCCCTTGCCCATGCGGATGATGTCCGGGTGGTCATTCTGGTACGAGTTATCAAGGCCGTACTGCCCGACCTTGATCTGCTGCTGGTCGCTGTTGACCGCCGGCAACGTGCGCCCGAACCCCAGTGACTGCAGGTACTTCTGCGCTTCCGTGATCCAGAAATAGGCCATGACCTGCTCAAACTGGTCCTGGTCGCGGGTGAAGTTGAAAGGGCCAGTGCCGTAGACCGGCGTGCCTGTTTCGCTGACCACCCGGGCGTAGGTGCCGCTCAGGGAGCCGCTGCCGTCCAGATGGGTCAGCGTCACGCCAAAGTAGGCGCTGGCCGGCACCGCCGAGGCCGCATCCTTACTGTCGGTCAGGGTCTGGTCGCCGGTGCTCTGAATGGGGTTGGTCAGGAATACCCGCGCTGCCGCCGTGGTCTGCCCGGTTGGGGGCTTTCCGTTGCCGCCCTGCGCGCTCAGGGTACCGGCCGGGGTCTGCTGGCCGCATCCGGCCAGCAGCGAAAGGCTCAGCAGTCCCGTGAGGGCCATCCGTACACTGGGTTTCATGGTGGGGGCAGTGTACTGCACCGCCGCCCCCAGCCCCCGTCTGCCATCTCCTGGCCCGAATGGAAGCGGTGTTGCCGCCGCTGGGGCCAGAGGTCGCCTCAATCCCAGTCAGGCCGGGCGCTTTCGGGGTTGGCAATCCGGGCCGTTTCGCCCTGTTCCAGCCCCCCTATGCGGGCCATCTCCTCGTCTGTCAGTTCTAACGTCTGGGCTTTCAGGTTGCTCGCCAGATTCTCGCGCTTGGTGCTGCTGGGAATGACGCTGTGGCCCTGGCGCAGCGCCCAGGCCAGTGCCACCTGCGCGGGCGTGGCGCCGTGCGCGCGGGCGATGTCTCCCAGCACCTCATCGTTCATGACCTTGCCCACCGCCAGCGTCATGTAGGAGGTCAGGTGGATTCCTTCCCGGTGGGCAAAGTCCACCAGGGTGCGGTTTTGCAGGTAGGGATGGATTTCCACCTGATTGGTGGCGATGGGCACGCCGCCCAGCACCTCGCGCGCCTGCTTCAGGCCAGCGATATTGAAGTTGGACACGCCCAGGTTGCGGGTCAGGCCCAGTTCGCGCGCCTCGGCCAGCGCGGCCAGGTATTCCTCCGGGCGCACCTCTCCCTTCGGCACCGGCCAGTGAATCAGGGTCAGGTCCACCTGCTCCACGCGCAGCTTCTCCAGGCTTTCACGGAGGCTGTCCAGCAGGGTCTGGCGGCGGTAATGGGCAGGCTTGATCTTGGTCGTCAGGTACACCTGCTCGCGCGGTACCCCGCTCTGTGAAAGCACCTCGCCAATCTCGCCCTCGTTGTCGTAGCCCTGCGCGGTGTCAATGGCGCGGTAGCCGAGTTCCAGGGCGTCGGCCACCACGCGGCGCACCACATCATCCTTCAGCCGAAACGTGCCCAGTCCAAATGCCGGTACAGTCATGGTGGTTCCTCCTGTGTGAACCCCAGGATAGGGCGCCGGGACAGCACGATCAGTTCCGGGGGCCGTAGCCGTCCAGGCCGCGCCCCCGCCAGCCCCAGGAGAACGCCGGGTCACGGGTACTCATCACAGAAAACCGGGTGGTCCAGGTGGCCTCACCCAGGGCGACGTCCACGGCCACGCGCCCGGTGGTCCACAGCGCCCACACCCACAGCGGCACCAGCAGCCAGGGCAGAAGGCGGCGTCTGGACCGCAACAATCGCCGCAGCCCATGAACGGCCAGACCACACCCCAGCCCATACACCGCCCAGTCCAGCAGCAGCGGCGCCAGAAAGTAGGCGTCATATTCACTGGACACCAGACCCCAATGCGTAAACGGCAGCGGAAAGCCGTACTGGTACAGCGTGGCGTAGCCCTGGTCCCATTCGGCCTTCACGTTCACGGTGGTGCGCATGGTCATGGCGTGCAGCAGCACCCAGGACAGGGGGACGGTCAGCCGCAGATGGAGGCAGTGGGCCGTCATGCGCCTGAACTACCGCAGGGCCGAGCCCGGCCAGCGGACAAATGAGCCCAGCAGGAGCAGGCCGCCCAGCAAGACCAACGTCTGATCGTTCAGGATGGGCCACATCGCTGTCAGGAGAGTCCCCAGGACGCGGAACATCCAGCGCCACGGAAGGTCAAGGGTGGTCACAACATGAATCAAGCCCTCCAGCAGGCCGCCCAGCAGATCTCTCATGGCTTTCCTTACGCGCCTGCGCGGCCAATCGTTGCGGGGGCCCGGTGTGGGCCGCACGGCGCGGGATAGACTGCCTTCCATGATTGGAAAGACCTATACGACGATGCTGGGCGACCGTGAGCTGAGCATCGAGACGGGCAAGCTGGCCAAGCTCGTCAGCGGCAGCGTGACCCTGCGCTACGGCGACACGGTGGTGCTGGTGACCGCCCAGGCCCGCGAAGAAAAAAGCACCCTGGACTTTCTGCCCCTGACGGTGGAATTCGAAGAGCGCCACTACGCCGTGGGCAAGATTCCCGGCTCCTTTCACCGCCGCGAGGGGCGCCCCGGCGAGCGGGCCATTCTCTCGGCGCGCATCACGGACCGCCAGCTGCGCCCACTGTTTCCCAAGGGCTACCGCCACGAAACGCAGGTGATTATCACGGTGCTCTCGGCCGACGGCCAGAACCTGCCGGATGTGCTGGGGCCCATCGGCGCCTCGGCGGCGCTGACCATCAGCGACATTCCCTGGCAGGGGCCCACCGCCTGCGTGCGGGTGGGGCAGGTGGACGGCCAGTTCATCCTGAACCCCACCGTGGACCAGCTGGCCGCCAGCCGCCTGGACCTCGTGGTGGCGGGCACCCGATCGGCCGTGATGATGGTCGAGGCCGGCGCCCAGGAAGTGGGCGAGGACGATCTGGTGGCCGCCATTGAATTTGCCCACGCGGGCATGCAGGGTGTGCTGGACGTGATCGAGCGCATGCGCGCTGAACTGGGGCAGGAGAAGTTCAACTTTCTGGCCGACGGCGACCTGAGCACCGACCTCGTCCCTGAACTGGCCGAGCAGGCGCGCGCCGCTGGTCTGCGTGACGCCCTGCTGACCACGAAGAAAAAGGAGCGCAGCGCCAATCTGAAGGCCCTGCGTGAGCGCCTGATTCAGGCCCGCATTCCCGAGGGCGAGGTTGAGGGCGCCGAGGAGCGCGTGGCCGCCCTGAAAAGCGCCTTTGGCAAGGTGGAAAAGCAGGAACTGCGCCGCCTGATCCTGGACAACGACCTGCGCGCTGACGGCCGCAACGCGAAGACGGTGCGCCCCATCTGGATCGAGGCCCGCGCCCTGCCCCGCGCCCACGGCAGCGCCATCTTCACGCGCGGCGAGACGCAGGTGCTGGGCGTGGCCACCCTGGGCACCGAGCGCGACGAGATCCTGATTGATGACCTGACCAGTGAAACCGGCGACAAGTTCCTGCTGCACTACAATTTCCCGCCGTATTCGACCGGCGAGGTCAAGCGCATGGGCGGGCAGTCGCGCCGTGAAGTGGGGCACGGCCACCTGGCCAAGCGGGCCATCCGCGCGGTGCTGCCCTCGTTTGAAGAGTTCCCCTATGTGATTCGTCTGGTGGGCGAGGTACTGGAATCCAATGGCTCCAGCTCCATGGCCACCGTCTGCGCGGGCACCCTGGCCCTGATGGACGCGGGCGTGCCCATCAAGGCGCCCGTGGCCGGTGTGGCCATGGGTCTGGTGATGGAGGGAGACGCCTACCGCGTGCTCACTGACATTCTGGGCCTGGAAGACGCGCTGGGCGATATGGACTTCAAGGTCTGCGGCACGGCCCAGGGCGTGACCGCCCTGCAGATGGACATCAAGGTGGGCGGCATTACCCCGCAGATCATGCGCGAGGCGCTCTCTCAGGCCCGGGAGGGCCGCCTGCACATCCTGGGCAAGATGGCCGAGGTGCTTGGTGCCCCCCGCCCCGAACTGAGCCCCACGGCGCCGCGCATTGTCAGCCTCAAGATCAACCCCGAGCTGATTGGCAAGGTGATTGGCCCTGGCGGCAAGCAGATCCGCGAACTCGAAGCCATGGGCGCGCAGATCACGGTGGAAGAGGACGGCACCGTTCGGGTGTTCTCGGCCGACAGCGCCGCCGCCGAGGCGGTCCGCGCCCGCATTGAGGGCCTGACCCGCGAAGCCAAGGTGGGCGAGATTTTTGAGGGCACCGTGGTCAAGACCGCGCCGTTCGGGGCCTTTGTGAACCTCTTCCCCGGCCAGGACGGCATGCTGCACATCTCGCAGATGAGCGAGGAGCGCATTAACGCCGTCGAGGACGTGCTGAACGTGGGCGACAGGCTGCAGGTGAAGATTGCCAACATTGACGACCGGGGCAAGATTGACCTGATCCGCCCCGAGCTGGAAGGTAAGGTGGCCCCGCGCGAGCCCCGCGCGCCGCGCCCCGGCGGCGACCGGGGTGGCCGTCCCCCCCGCCGCGACTGAAGCGGAGGAGCAACAACCCCCCCCAGCCACAGCCGCTGGGGGGTTTTCGTTGGGGGCCGCCAGCTGAACGCAGGCATGGCACTCTCTGGACCAAGCAGGGCGCCCCTCCAATGATTTGAAGGGGCGCCCCAGGTTTGTTGTGCCCTTACCGAATGGTGGTCTGGAAGCAGGCGGTGGCGGTTTCGCCAGCGGCCAGGGTCCCCAGGTTCAGGGTCAGGGTGCCCCGGCCAAAGGTCCCGCCGGTGGCCGTCAGGGTCCCGGTGTCCGCGTCGGCCGCGCTGGTGCGGTAGGTGACCCCGCCGCGCGTGACCTTCACCCCGAAGCCGGTGGCCGCGCTGGGCTCCTCGGCGTCATAGGCGGTGAGCAGGGCGTTCACGTTGCCGGGCACCTGATCGGTCAGCACGTAACCGGGCAGATCGGCGCCGCCCAGGTTGCTGGCGTCCAGGCAGTACTCCAGCACCTCGCCGGGCTTGCCGCCGCCCGTCGTCCCGAAGCGGGCCACACCGCCATTGTCACGCACATCGGCCGTCACGTTGCGCACGCGCTTGGCCACATCGTTCAGCACGAAGCGGGTGGTCACGGCCGCCGAGGTGTTGTTGGCGGCGTTGCTGTCGCCTGCTGCCACGAGGCTGGCGGTGTTCTGCACGCTCTTGACGCCGCCCACAGGCCGGATGGTGGCATCGGCCGGCGCCGTGACTGTCAGGGTCAGGTCGGTGTTCGCGTTGCCCGCCACGCTGGTCAGGGTCCAGGTGACGGTGCGGGTGCCGGCAGTGTAGCTGCCGCCATTGTCGGCGCTCACGAAGGTCAGGCCCGCAGGCAGCACATCGGTCACCGTCACGCTGCCGCTGGCCGTGGCGGTGGTATTGGACACGCGGATGGTGTAGGCGAAGGTCTCGCCCGGTTTGGCAAACGCCGGCCCCGTCTTGGTAATTGCCAGATCAAAGGTGGCGCTGACGGTATTGGTGTCGGTGGCGCTGTTATTGCCCGGGGTGGGGTCGGTGGTGCCGCTGGGCACAGCGATGGTCGCGGTGTTTGCCACGCTGCCACTGGTGGCGGTCACGGTGGCCGTCACGCGAATTTCGTAGAAAGCACCGCTGTTGAGGAGGGGCAGGGCGTAGCCGCTTTGCAACTGGGTCACGCTGGGGGTGGTGCCTGCCGTGCACTGTCCTGGGGTGCCAGAGCAGGCCACGGCCGTGAAAGTCAGGCCCGCAGGCGCCGCGTCCGTCAGGGTAGCGCCTGTTACCGCGCTGGGGCCGTTGTTCGTCACCCGAATCGTGTAGATGGTGCTGCCGTTCGTGTTCACCGCGCTCACGCCGTCAGTTTTCGTGATGCCCAGGTCGGCCACAGGGGTCACCGTATCCGTGTCACTGGCACTGTTGTTCCCGCCAACAGGGTCAGTGGTGCCAGTGGGCGCCGTGATCGTCGCCGTGTTCGTGACACTGGTGGCCGCAGCCGAGACGGTGGCCGTCACTGTGATCTCGAAGAACTGGCCGCTGTTCAGCGCGGGCAGGGCGAAGCCGCCTGCACTTTCCAGCTGCGCGGCCGTGGGCGTGGTGCCGGCCGTGCACTGGCCGGGTGTGCCCGAGCAGGCCACCGCGCCCTTGGTCAATCCCGTGGCGGCAGCGTCGCGCAGCACCGCGCCCGTCACCGGGCTGGGGCCGTTGTTCGTTACGCGAATGGTGTAGGTGGTCGTGCCGCCTGCGTTCACGGCCGTTACACCGTCGGTCTTGGTGATGCTCAGGTCGGCCACGGGCGTCACGGTGTCGGTGTCGGTGGCGGTGTTGTTGCCGGGGGTGGGGTCTACCGTGCCGGTGGGGGCGTCCACCGTGGCGGTGTTGGCCACGCTGCCGCCCGTGGCGGTCACGGTGGCCGTCAGGGTGATTTCGTAAAAGGCACCGTTGGCTAGGGCAGGCAGGGCAAAGCCACTGCCGCTTTCCAGTTGTCCCGCTGTGGGCGCCGCAGCGCAGGTGTTCCCCGTGGCGCCCGAGCACGTCACCGTGCCCTTGATCAGGCCCGTGGCCGCCGCGTCTTTCAGAATGGCGCCCGTGACGCTGCTGGGGCCACCGTTGGTCACGCGGATGGTGTACGTGGTCGTGCTGCCCGCGTTCACGGCGGTCACGTTGTTGGTCTTGGTAATGGCCAGGTTGGCGACCGGCGTGACCGTGTCCGTGTCTGAGGCGCTGTTGTTCGTGGTATCCGGGTCGGTGGTGCCGCTGGGGGCGGCGACGGTCGCCGTGTTGGTCACGCTGCCACTGGTGGCCGTCACGGTGGCGGTCAAGCTCAATTCGTAGAACTGGCCGCTGTTCAGCGCGGGCAGGGCGAAGCCGCCTGCGCCTTCCAGTTGCGCGGCCGTGGGTGTGGTGCCGGCCGTGCATTGTCCCGGTGTGGCGGAGCAGGCCACGGCGCCCTTGGTCAATCCCGTGGCAGCGGCGTCACGCAGCACCGCGCCCGTCACCGGGCTGGGGCCGTTGTTCGTTACGCGAATGGTGTAGGTGGTCGTGCCGCCCGCATTCACGGCCGTTACGCTGTCGGTTTTGGTAATGGCCAGGTTGGCGACCGGCGTTACGGTGTCAGTGTCCGAGGCGCTGTTGTTCGTGGTATCTGGGTCTGTCGCACCGCTGGGGGCCGCGACGGTCGCCGTGTTGGTGACGCTGCCACTGGTGGCGTTCACGGTGGCCGTCACAGTGATCTCAAAGAACTGGCCACTGTTCAGGGCCGGCAACGCAAAGCCACCCGCACTTTCCAGCTGTGTGATGGTGGGTGCAGTGCTGCACTGTCCCGGCGTGGCCGAGCAGGCCACTGCCGTCTTGGTCAGCCCTGTGGCGGCGGCATCGCGCAGCACAGCGCCTGTCACGGTATCGGGGCCATTGTTGGTCACACGCACTGTGTATGTGGTGGTGCCACCCGCGTTGAGTGCCGAGACGCTGTTGGTTTTGGTGATGGCCAGGTTAGTGCGGCGATTGATAGTGACGTCGCGTGTGCCGGTGTTGTCAGCGACTGTCGTGGTTTCGGTGACGCCGCTGGTGGCCGTGGCCGAGTTGGTCACGTTGCCAAATACCGCGCCGTTGGCCGTGGCTGTAATGCGGTAGCGGACATTCTGAGTGCCCAGCTGAGTGGCGATAGCACTGGTGCCGCCCCAGACCTTGCCGTCAGGGTCAATGCGCCGCACAGATGGTGTCGTAATGGTGGTGACGCCGCCGCTGACGCTGGTGGTCACGCCGGTCAGCGTGGCCCAGGTGGTGCCGCCGTCATAGCTGATTTCAGTGCTGTTGTAGGTCAGCCCCTGAGGCAGAGTATCTACCGTGACCACGTTCAGGGCTTCGGTCACCCCCTGGGCATTGTCCACCGTCAGGATGTACCGGAGGCTGTCGCCGTTGGTGATGGTGGTCGCGCCGCCCTCAATAGTCTTGACAAGACGAACATTCGGATTGGATGCATTTGCCATTAGGACGAGGCTATGCGCCAAGATACGTTCTCCCGTTGGAGAAGCAATGGTCCCCGTAATCGTTGTAGTTCCAGCGGGAATAACAGAAGTTGGCGCAATGAATGTAGCGATATCCAGAGCGCCTGTCGCAGATGCTCCTGTATTGGTAGAACCACCCTGAAGGATGTCAACCCCACTTTCATCTGTCACCGAGACAGCACCAACAAAAAAATTGCCGGCGGCACGGTTGGGAGAACTCAGAGTGGTTGCTGTTGCATTGAGATTCGATTGAAGAGAGAGAGAATCTCCTGTAGCGTCAAAGTCGCCATCAGCAGCCATCGCTGTGATTTTCGATACTCTATCAAGACTTCCCGCATTGGGCACATTAAAACCGGAGGCAGGGATAGAAACACTAGGGACACCTGCAGCTCCACTCCCGCCGATATAATTTAAGCCATCGTAAAAGGAAATCTGCTTCGTACTCAATCCAGGATTCTCATAAACAATGTAGAGGGTCCACGATCCATGAACATTACCGCCACTACATTCTTCACTATTGATTTGAATGTCCAAGCCATCCATTCGCATGGTGGAGTTGGGACTGCCTTGCACCAGAGATGTAACGTCGGCAAAGGCACCCATACTGCCACCGTTACGATTTACACCAGTCCAAATACGGCTAGCGGTGACACTGTTCGCAACGCCATTCACTACAAAACTGACCTGCCCATCAGCATTTGCAACCACATCGTCTATTTGTGAAGCCACCCAATACAGATAAGCGGCTCGCACTGTTGTACCCGTCGTAGTCGGAACCAGCTGGCTCGCACTTCTAGACGTATTGAGCAGTTCAGCATAATTCGCGACAACCTCTGCTTTGGCGTTAGCACTATTGCCAACTGCTGTCGTTGCCGCACCAGTTTTGACGGTACACAGGGGATTGGTATTTCCGTTTCCCACGCGAAAGCTCGCCCCAAGTGCGACGTAATCAATGCGTCCAGTCTGCTGAACGCGCGGCGTGCCGCTGATAGGGGTGTTGGTCTGCGCCTGTCCCAGCCCGGACAGCGCCAGACCCAGACCAGCCACAGTGGTCATCAGCCATCGTTTTGAGAACAGGCCCATTTACTTCTCCCCTCCCAGGGTCTCGTCCAGAGTCAGGTCCAGGCGCAGGTACGCGCCCTGTTTGGTGTAGGCGTTGCCCAGGCCAGTGAAGCCCGCCGGGTTGTACCCCGCCGTGATCCAGGTGCCGGGCAGGGCGCGGAAACTGGCTTCCAGGCCGTAGCCGTACTGGGCAGCGCCGCTGCCGGGCTGCGTCAGGACGCGGCCCCAGGCGCCCAGGCCAATGCGGTCGGTGACGTAGTAGGTGGCGCCCAGACCCAGCTGCGCGGTGAAGCTGCCGGTATCGGCCAGCAGGGTGCGGGTGTCCAGGCCCGCGCGCACCGCCCAAGTGGGCTGGCGGTACTCGGCGGCGAGGTTGCTGCTCAGCTCGGGCTGCCCGCCGGCCAGGGTGCCGCTGACATAGCGCACGGTGCCCAGGCTGTTGAAGGTGCGGTTGCGGTAGGCGTAGCCGATAGCGGCGCGCAGGCCGCTTTTGCCCGCGCCAAATTCGCCCAGGGCGTCAGCGCTCAGGGTCAGGTGGTCGCTCAGCTGCCCCGAAAGGCCGCCCCGCACCACGGCGCCAAACTGGCCGCCCTTCAGCGTCAGGTCGGTGCCGGTGGTCGCGGTAAAGCGGTCGGCCCGGTACAGCAGGTCCACGCCCGCGCTGAATTCGCTGCTGCGGGCATTCACGTCGTACAGGGCGCTGCCGCGCAGGCCGGCGGTCAGGCGCTCAGACAGGGGCAGGGCAGTGCTCACGCCAAAGCGGGCGCGGTTGCCCTGGCCGCCAGCGGCCGGCAGGTCATAGGCCACCTGATAGTTGGTGTTGCCCACGGTGCTGCTGAGGCTCAGGGCAGCGCGGTGGCCGGTTTTCCAGTTGTACTCGTCGGTCAGGCCCACGCTCAGGGTGTCGCTCACGGCGTACTTGGCCGTCACGGTGGTCACGGGGTCCAGGTTGCCGCTCAGGGGCTGCACGTGGATCACGTCCACGTCAATGGGCGCCTGGTGATAGCCCGCACTCAGCACGGCGCCCAAGCCATTCTGGGTGCCAAAGGCGGCGCGCAGGCCGGCCCCCACGCTGAAGGGCGCGAGGCGGTAGTCGGCGCGGGCCGTCACGCTGCCGCCCTGGGTGGTTGCGGTGCGGGCGTAGTCGGCCTGCACGCTGGCACTCAGCTGGTCGGTCAGGCGGGTATCCACGCTGCCGCCCACGGTCAGGCCCGGGGCAAAGGGCGCGAGGCCCTGATACTGGCCGTCCTGGTAGCGCACGCGGCCCTGCACGGCCGTGCGGTCCAGCTTCACGCCCAGGTCGGCGCTGGCCTGCAGGCCACCGGCGTAGGCCAGCAGGCCGTCAGCGCGCAGGGTGCCGTTGTCGTAGGTGGCGCGCGCGCCCGTGGTCACGCGGCCGTCCAGGCTCACGGCGGCCACGCCCACGGCGTAGTCCTTGCCCGTGTATTTGGCCTGGGCCCCGGCAGCCAGGGTACGCCCGGCCAGGGGGCTCTCCAGGCGGTAGCTTGCCAGCACTGCCACATCGTTCAGGTTGGCGTCCACCCGGTCCAGGGCGCGCGTCAGGGTCACGATGCCGGTGCGGGTGTCCAGGATGTAATCCACGTTGCGCGCCAGGGTCACGCGGCCCAGTTCCTTGCCGCTGCCCCTTTCCAGCGTGACGACCTCCAGCGTCTCGCTGCCCAGGCTGATGCCGCCGCGCGCCAGGCGCAGCAGGCGGGTGCCTTCGGGGTGCAGGCGCTCGCCGGTAATCCGGTCGCCGGGCACCAGGGCCGCAAAGCCGCTGAACTGCACGTTGCCCTTGGTGCTGGCCGTCAGGGCGGTCAGCTGCTCGCCCACCGGCAGCACATCAATGGGCAGGGCGCTGCGGCGGTAGGCCACCTGAAAGGTGGGGTGGTCGTAGCGCAGGGCCACGGGGTCGGCGCCCTGCAGCGGCACCGAGGCCACCGAGCTGTCGCCGTACAGCGAGAAGCGTTTCAGGGTGTCCTGGTCGGTGGGCAGGCCGTCCTTGTCGGCGGCCACATACAGCTTGCCCGCGCCCAGCGGCCCTTCGTAGGAAGCGCGCGCCTGCCAGGTCAGGTCTTCATTCAGGTTCAGGCTGCCGTCCAGGCCCAGGGTGGCGCTGACCATCCCCACACCCACGCGGCTGGCGTCGGGGCGCACGTCGTAGCGCGCAGTGGTCACCGTCTGGCCCAGGGCCACAGCCACGCTCAGGGTGGTGGGGGTGGCCTGGGGTTGCAGCACCAGTTCGCCCTCGCCGCCCTTCAGGCGCACCTGATAGCCGGGGGTGGCCGGGTCGGCGTCGCCGGTGCGGGGCTCCAGGCTGGCGTTCAGGGTCACGGTGTCCTGGTCGGTCAGGTTGCCCCGGGCGTCCAGGGCACGCACCTTCAGGCGCAGCGGCGTGCTGCCGTCGGCCACCAGCGACACCGGGGTCAGTTCAATGCGGGCCGTGGCCCCCACCAGCTGCACGTTCACGGTGTCGGCGCCGGCCTGCAGGGTATTGGCTCCAGGCTGCAGCAGCACGCCCACAAAGGTCACGAGGCGGCTGCCGTCCTCGTTGGTGGTGACCTGACCAATGCGCTCCTCGGCCACCGGCTGCCCGTTCACGCTCAGGGCGGGTTCCTGCCCGGCAGGCACGTTCACAATCACATTGATGCGGTCCCGGATGCGAATCAGGCTGCCCTGCAGCGGAAACTTGATGGCGCCGGGGTTCTCGGTGAGGGCGGCAGGCGCGCTCAGCGGCTGGGCGGCGGCCAGATCGGCCTCGTCCAGCTGGCCTTCCAGAACTTCGCGGCGCTCGCCGGCGTAGCGGGCCAGCAGGGCTGGGCGGTCCAGCGCCCCCAGCGCGCCCGTGTGGGCCAGCTCATAGGTCACGGTGCCGCGCTTCGCGGCCTCGCCCTGGACAAAGGCTGTGCGGGGCAGCACCCAGTACAGGGCGCCGCTGGGCCCGCGCAGGGGGTCGGGCAGGGCCTGCCCATTCAGGCGGCTGCTGCCGGCCACAAACTCGGCGCCCTCAGGGAGGCGGTGAGCCACGACCAGCTCGCGGGCCTGCACCGGGGCGTCAAACGGCAGACTGACCGTGCTGGCGCGCCGGGCCTCGGGGGCCGGGGCGGGCTCGGGGGCAGCAGGCTGCGCCGGGGTGGGCAACGCGGGGGCCGCCACTGCCAGCGTGCCGCCCACCGTCTGGGTGGCGGCGCACTCGGGGCTGCGCAGGGCGCCCGTGAAGGTCACGGCGCCCCCGCCGGTCACGCGGGCGCGGTAGCGCAGGGTGCGCGCCTCGCTCGCCGCCAGGGTGCCGCTGAAGGTGGGGCTCTCCAGAGCGTCCAGGCCGCCCGCGTTCGTGTCGGTCAGCAAGAAGGGCACCGCGTAGGTGGCCGTGTTGCGCACGCGCAGGGTCACGGTGACCTCGCTGCCAGGGGCCACGTCGGCCAGCGGCTCGCGGCTCAGCTGCAGCGGGGTGGCGTCGGCGCGCACATTCAGGGTCACGGTGCGGGCCTGATCCCAGGGGGCCAGGCGCGCGGTCACGGTCACGGGACCGGGCTGGGTGGCGGTGGCACTCAGGCGCAGTTCGCCTGGGCGCGCGGCCGTCAGGGTGCCGCCCAGGGTGGGCTCGCCCTGCAGGGCCAGGCCCGGGGCCGCCACACTCAGGTTCAGGGGCAGGTCGCCCGCGTAGGCGGTCTGGGCCCGCGCCGTGAAGGTCACGGTGTCGCCCACGCAGACCTCCTGCTTGTCGGCTGTCAGGCTCAGGGCCACCTGGGGGCGCACCTGAATGCGGGTCTCGCCGCTGCCGCCGCGCGGCACGGTCACGCGGGGCGTGGCCACGCTGACCTCGGCGCCGGGCACCGGGTCGGGGGTCACGGCGTAGGTGCCGGCCGGCACGCGCTGCTCCAGGGTGCCGTCCACTGTCACAGAAGTCTGACCCACCAAGGCGCTCAGCTGGGTGGGCTGAGGGCCCCCGGGCAGCAGCAGTTCGGCCGTCACGCGCAGCAAGCCAGTCTGGTCCACCCGGGCCACGCCCAGGGGCACGCCCTGGCCCGCGCGGCTCAGCGAGAAGCCCACCGTGTTGCTGAACTGCCGGGCGGTGGCCGGCTGGCGCAGCTCCACGGTGTAGTTGCCGGCCCGCGCGGGCAGCGGCAGGTCGCTGAAGCTCAGGTCGGCGCTCACCTGGAGGGGCAGGGTGTTGCCCTGCTCGTCGCGCAGCCGGGCTTCCAGTTCGGCCGGGCCGTCGCCGTCGTACAGGCGCAGCACGTGGCCCTCGCCGTCCACGCGCACGTTCAGGGCGGGCACCCAGTCGCGCGAATGCACGTTCACGCTCAGGCGCTCGGCGCTGATGGCCGCGCTGATGCCGGCCAGGCGCACGGCGAAGGTGTTCTTGCCGTTGCCGCTGGTCACGGCCTGCAGGCGGTAGCGCCCGGCGGGCAGCTCCTGGTCCAGCAGGGTTTCCCAGGCGTGCTCGCCGGGGGTGAAGGTGCGGCTCAGAAGGGCCTTGCCGCCTGCGTCCACCAGCGTAAAGGTCGTGGTGACGTCGCTGCGGCCCCCGTCGTACTGTTCGTCGCCGTAGTAGGTGTCGCTGCGGTAGTCGCCCTGGTCCACCCGGGGGCTGTACAGTTCCAGGCGCACGCGGCCACTCAGGGGCACGTCCAGGTTCAGGTTCTGGTCGCCCACCGTCCACATCAGGCGGTCACCCACGCTGGTCAGGGGCAGGCTGGTGCTGATCTCTTGTGCGGCCCCTGTTCCGGCCGCCAGCAGGGCCGTCAGAACGGTGGCGAGGCACTTGGTTGCGTTCACGATTAGTACCTCCAGCTCAGCGACGGATCGGTGGTGGCCGCGCGGGGCTCACCTGTCCAGTCGAAGCGGTAGGTGAGGACTTTTTCACCTGCGCCCAGGCTACCGCTGTAAGTATTGCGGCCGTCTTTCAGCACGGCGCCGTCTGGCAGGGGGTCGGTCAGGTTCACGTCGTCCAGCGCCCGGGGGCTCAGCACGCGCAGAACCACCACATAGCCGCCGTTCACCGCGTACACCGCTTTCTCCACGCGCACGTCGCCCACCACCAGCACCGTGCGGCGCAGGGCGTCAATGTCGCCGCCCAGGGGCGCCAGGGGAAAGTCCACGCTGGTCAGGCCGCGCACGTAGACGGTCTGGGTGCCGCTCAGGCCGCCGCCTTGCGGCACCTGCAGCGGCGGGAAGGGTGCCGAGGCCGGGTCCAGGCGCAGGGCGTGCGTGCCCAGGGGCACGTTGGGGAACGAGTAGCGCCCGGCCGGGTCGGTCAGCACCTGCCGCCCGCCAGCCAGCAGCACCCGGGCGCCGGGCACCGGGGTGTCCAGCAGCGGATCAAACAGGCCGTTGCGGTTGCGGTCCACAAACACCGTGCCCACCAGATCGGCCAGCGGCGCGAACTTCAGGGGGTTGAGTTTGGTGGTAGCGGTGGCGCGGTTGCTGGCAATGGCCCGCGCCACACCGCCGGCCCCGGTGCCGCTGACCATCACGGTGTTCACCAGCTGCCCAGTCGCTTCCGGGGTCACGCGGGTCTGGTAGGTGATGCTCACGGTGGCGCCCGCCGGAATCTCGGCCAGGGTCCAGCGCAGCACGCCGCCCTCGATCGCAGGGTCAGGCATCGGCTGGCCGCCCAGGAGGCTGGTACCGGGAATGTACTCCAGGCCCCGCGCCGGGGTATCGGTCACCGTCGCGTTCACGATGGCCGTGGTGGCCGAGGCATTGGTGATGTTCAGGGTGTAGGTCAGGCGGTCGCCAAAGGTGGCTTCTGGAGCACTCACGTCCTTGCGGATCAGCAGCTGCGCGGTCCACACCGGCGTGGCCACCTCGTTGCTGGGCAGGGGGCTGGGCAGTTCAGTGGTGACCAGGTTAAAGATGTTGCGCAGCGCCTCGCCGTCCACCGCGCGGGTCGACACCTGCGTGACCACGGTCAGCGTGCGGGTTTCCCCCGGCGCCAGCGTGCCCAGGTTCCAGGTTACGGTCTGGGCGCCAGGCTGCCCACTCACCACACCGCCCGCCGAGGCCGAGCGGAAATCCACGTGCGCGGGCAGGGCGTCGGTGACCACCGCGCCCGTCAGCGGCTGGGTATAGGGGTTGCGCACGCTCAGGGTGTAGGTGACCGTGTCGCCCGCTGCCACGGTGCCGCCGGCCGGGACCGGCACAACTGCGCCGCCGGAACCCTGGGTGGTGGCCGCGTAGCTCTTGCGCAGTTCGGGCAGGCCGCCTTCCACAGCCGCCACCTGATCGCGGGTGGCGTTGCTGGTGCCCCGGTCACCAGTGATGGTGATCAGCGCGTCCAGCGGCCCGGCCTGGATGTCGTAGCACACCCGCACGAAGGCGGTCTGGCCGGGGTCCAGGACCAGGGGCTGCGTCAGCGGCTGCCCGGTGGCCGTCAGGAACTGTGCGCGGGCCGCACCCTGCGGATAGGTGACCGTCAGGCGGAAGGTGTCGCGCACGTCGCCGGTGTTCTTGGCGGTGTGATCAAAGCACACCTGCTGGCCCACCACGGCAAAGGGCTTCTGCTGGGTGTCGGCGGCCGAGCCCTCGGGGGCCTCGGGGTTGCCCACGGGCCCAATCGCCACCGCCGGCAGATAGCGCACGTCGGCGCTGGCCGTGCCTGAGGCCTCGCGCCCACCCGTGCGGGCGGTGGCGGTGTTGGGAATCACACGGCCCTCGGCCTGGGGGGTGGCCAGCATGCGGAAGGTCAGGGTCAGGGCGGCGCTTGGCGCAAGGCTGGCCACGCGCACGCGCACGCCGCGCACCGGGGCCGTTTCCTGCGCGCTCCAGGTCACGCCGTCGGTGGTGTATTCCAGGGTGCCGGCCGTCGTGCGGGCGCTGCCCGGCACAAACACCAGCCCCTGCGCCAGTTGCGCGTCCAGCAGGTCCGTCAGCACCACCTCGCGGCTCTCGCCCTGGCCGCTGTTGCGGGTGGTCACGGTCACGGTGGTTTCGCTGCCGGGGCGCACCAGCGCCGGGCTGAAGGTCTTGGCCACGCCCAGCACCGGGGGCGGCCCCACGCGCACCAGGCTCACGTTGTTGCTGTCGGGGTTCTCGCCGCCCGCACAGCTGGCCACCAGATTCACGTAGGCGTCGCCCTGGGCACTGTCGGCGCTGCTGGTCTCGACCACCAGCAGCACAGGCACGCGCTCATCGGGGGCCAGGGTCAGGCTGCTCACGGCCGGTTCACCCGCGTCGGGCTGGCCGTTGCCGTTCAGGTCACGCACCGCGCGCACAGGCGGGGTCAGGGTACTGCCGGCCTCGGTGCGGGCCGCCACCGGAAACTCGCCCGAGGTGTTGCCCGTGTTGACCACTGTGTAGGCAAACACCGCCCGCTCACCGGGCAGCAGGGCCGCCGTGAATGCGGGCTGGGCCAGGGTGCCGTCCGGCGTGACGCTCACCGCGCACACGGCCTGCACCACCGTGCGCACCGCGTTGGAGGTCACGCGCCCGGGGTCGGTGGGCACCGGCGGCTCGAATTCGGCGGTGGCCTGGTTGATGATCTCGGTGCCGGCGGGGGTGCCGGCCGCCCACGCGGAGCTGGCGCACAGCAGCCCCGTCAGGGCCAGCGTGGCAGAAAGAACAGGGGAGCGCTTCACAGGCAGGGATCTCCTTGGAGGTGAGGGAAGGCAGGCGCACAGAAATGTGCTTCTGAACAAAAATAGGTCTCGTGTTCTGACAGGGGTGTTACGGGAAAAATGGGGCCCTGGACACACAGAACAGGGGCCCCCGGTGACATGCGCACCAGGGGCCCCTGCCGCCGCATCAGCGGACGGTCACCACAAAGTCGGCGCTCAGCTCGGCGCTGGCCGCCAGACTGTCGGGCAGGTTGTTGCTGTCGGCGTCCAGCGCCACGTCAATCACGGTGCCGGCGGCTAGGCCCGCAGTAGGGGCCGTGGTGCTCCAGGCACCGCCGTTCACGCGGTAGATGGTCCGGGTGGGTGCAGGCGTCAGGGCCACGCTGGCGAAGGTGGTGTTGGCCGGCACGGTGTCGCTCAGGAAGAAGCCGCTCACCGTCTGGTTGTAGTTGTTCTTCCCGATGATCCGGTAGCTGATGGTGTCGCCGGGGCGAGCACCGTTGGCCCCGGTGGCCGTGTAGTTCGCCGGGTTGTTGATGCCGTTGGCGGGGTTGCTGCCAGCGGTTACGCCAGTCTTGGCCACGAACTTGGCCACCGCCACGCTGCCGTTGGGCGAAACGCGGATCACGTTGTTGGTGTCGGTCAGGGTGATGGTGCTGTAGTTGGCCAGGGCCGTCTGGCTGACCGTGTAGTCGCCAGTACGCACGCCAGCCGGGGTCTGCACCACAGCGAAGGCCTTGAACTCGGTGCCGGGGGCCACCACCGGGGTCACGAACTTGTTGTAGTCGGGGCTGGTGGGGTTGGTGTTCAGGCGCGGCAGCAGCGAGCCGTCAGCGGCGTAGTACAGCACCGGCACCACGACCGGGTTACCCGTCACGGCGTCCGTGAAGGTCACGCTGCCCGATAGGGTGTAAGAGTCGTTGTACTGCCCGTTGTTGGCCACGTCCATGGGAAACACGGCGGTGCCGTCGGTGTTGTTGGGGCTGGCAATGCCGCTCTGGGTGCCGCCGGGCACCACCACTTCCACGGGGGCGGGGCTGGCCACTGCACCCTGCGCCACAGTCGCGTCCCCGAACTGCATGGCGGGCGGCAGAATGGTGTCGGTGGTGTTGCTGTTGGACACCAGATCGGCGTCTTTCAGCGAGTCAGCGCCGATGAGCACCGTCACGGCCGGCGTGACTGAGGTGTCGTCGGGGTCAGGGAAGGTGACTTCCGTGCGGTACACCACGGAGGTGTTGTTGGGCACCGTCACCGTGGGGTACTGCGCCACCGTGGGGTTATTGGGGTCAGTGGAGACCGCAATGGGGTTACCCGTAATCGGATCCAGGAAGCGGATGCTCACGCCCGTGGTGGTGTTGGTGAAGACGCCCGTGGTGGGGTTAAAGGTGTAGGCCGGGTCCACTGTGCCGTTGGCCAGGGCCGGGAACAGCTGCACCACGTCGGTCGCGCCGCTGCGGTTGGTCAGGTTGTTGGTAAAGGTCACGGCGTCCGGCGCGTTGTTGGCGTCGGCGGTGGGGTAGGCGATCTGGGCGTCGCCCGCCACGTTCGGGGCGATGGGCGTGCCGCCGGGGGTGGGATCGCCGGGGGTGGGGGTGGGATTGCGGTAGCCGGGCACGCTCACCACGGGGGTGGGGTCGTTGGGCTTGCCGGTCGTTTCGGTGGGCACGTCCACCGGGGTCACGGGCGGGACCTTGGTCAGGTCCGTGATGGGCGTGCCGGTGGTGTCCACGGGGTTCGAAGGCGGAATGTTGGGGGTGTTGTCCAGCGAGGGCACGAACACGTTCACGCGCGTGAACTGGCGGTCGGTGTCCACCGCCTTGCCTTCTTCGTAGACAGTGGTGCCGTTGGCGTAGCCGTTGCCGGGGGTGATCAAGGGGTCATTGCCCGCCGTGCCCGTGACCGAGCCTTCCGGCGAAGCGCCAAACACGCTGGTGGAGTTGATCTGCGCGGGGCTGGTGGGCAGGGTGATTACCTGGACGATCTTCACCACGCCCTCGTCCACGCCGGTGGTGGCGGGATCGTCGGCGTTCACCGTCACCGAGGTCAGGGGGGTGTTGTTGTCGGCCACACCGTTGCCGTCGGTGTCCAGGAAGTACTGCACAGTCTGGCCACTGTCGGCGCCCGTGGTATCAGCGCTGAGGTTCACGGTCAGGGCCACGTTGCCGTTGTTCACGACCGAGTAGCCGGTCACGATGCGCTGCCCGGGGACGGCGCCGGTGATCACCACGGTGGTGGTGCTCAGGTCGTTCTGGGTGCCCGCGTCGGCGGTGCCGCCCGTGAACACGATGTCAAAGCCGGGCTTGGGCAGCACGACGGTGGACACGGTGTTGGAGGTGCTGCTGATGGTGGCCGTGGGGTTGGCGGGGTCCTGGAAGCTGGCGGTGGCGGTGTTCTGGATGGTGGTGCCCGACAGGGTGCCGGCGGCGCTGGCGCTGCCAACAGCCAGAGCGGACATCAGGGCGAGCAGAGTGGTGCTTTTCTTCATGGGATTCCTCCGGAGTGGGGGTCTACTTGACCTGAACGCGGTAGCCGAGCTTCAGGGTCTTTCCTGCCGCCAGTTCAGCCACCGTCCAGCGCACCGTGGTGTACTCGCTGGGCTTGACTTCAATCTCTTTGCGCACGGCCTTGCCGTTCTCGGTCACCGTCACGGTCTTCTTCAGGGGCGCAGTTCCAAAGGTCTTGCCGCCGTCAAAGGAGTACTCGGCGCGGGCGCCGCTCAGGCCCTGTTCGGGGGCCAGGTAGAAGGTGTTCCTGGGCACAGGCAGCGTAATGGGCACATTCTTCAGGGCCGTGGTCCCCGTGTTGCGGGCCGTGACCACCTGGCTCAGCACCTGACCAGGCAGCACAGCGCCGGGGTTGGGGGTCAGCTGCTCGGTGGGCTTGCCGTCCACCTTCACGCTGCGCACCAGGTTCAGCGTCAGGTCCAGCTGAACCGGGCCCGCGCTTTGCGCCAGGGTCAGCCCGGTCAGGGACAGGAGCGTGGTGAGCAGGGGGCGTTTCATGAGGTCTCCTTCATTCAGCGTCGAGTGGATGGCCGGGGCCTTGCGGGCAGTCTGGACACCCTTCGACCGGCGCCAGCACTGTTCAGAGGCTAGATTCAGCCCTCTTACGCCCGACTTACACGCTTTCTGTAAGATGAAGATGACCTGAGGTCATTCAGGGGTATACCTCCACCTCAACTGCCTCTTCATGTGGTTTTCACCGAACAGGAGGGCCTGAGTGTCCTTGGGCTGCCGGGACCGTCCCCCCATTGGGGGCCAGGGGTATGCCCCCCTTGAAAGGCGCTGTTGCGCAGGACTTGTCACCGACCACTCAGGACTCATGCGGCGCAGCAGCTGGGGCGGGGCCGCGCCGCCACCGCCGGTTATGCGTTTCTGTCTGCTGAATCATGCCCGGCGCGTGCAGACACAACCGCCCAGCAACTGACTCAGGACAGGCGCTGCGGTGATCAAGAGTCCGGTTAAGTCGTTCGCTGCCAAGCCTCCGATCAACCGAGCGGGCTGGGACAGCGGCGCCGCAGCGCGAGTCTCGAAAAAAGGACGTTGCACCGGGCGTGGAGCCTGTTCGGTGCTCTCCTGAACAGTCGCACCATGGGATGCGACGTACTTAAGTAGCTCGCTGTTGATCTTTAGATCAACCGAGCGGAGCGAGTATCGAAAAAAGTACGTTGCACCGGGAGTGGAGACTTTGCGGTGCTCTCCTGCAAAGTCGTAACGTGAGGGGCAACGTACTTAATTTTCAGCTCTGACCAAGCAACTGCCGTGTGGCTCAGGCTTTTTGGCCTCTGTGCCTTGAGGGGAGACTCGCAGAGCTGCGCGGCAGCTAAGGCGCAGGGACAGGAATGGATGCCCGGAAAGTGGACGTACAAGGCGCCACAGGAGCGGAACATCGCGTTCTGTCGCGGATGTTGCGCAACTGGACGGCAGTGTGTCTCATATGGACTGCCGGTTCATTGCCGCGCGGCCGGAACGGCACCGTCTGCGCTTGCATCTCGCGGCAGTCGGCATCTGCTCCTGCTCGCGCTGCGAAGCCGCTCTCCGGGTCCGTCTCCGTGTGCGTCTTCTGGCCTAGCGGCCGAACCGGCGCTCGCGGCCCTGAAACTCGCGCAGGGCGCGCAGAAAGTCCACGCGCCGGAAGCCCGGCCAGTACACATCGCAGAAGTAGTATTCGGAATACACGCTCTGCCACAGCAGAAAGCCCGAGAGCCGGATTTCCCCACTGGTGCGGATAATAAAGTCAGGATCGGGCACGTCGGCGGCGTACAGGTGCGCGCCAATATCCTCTGGGGCGAGGGTGCGGGCCGCTTCTTCCAGGGTCAGGCCCGCGTCGGCCTGCCGCACCAGGTGGCGCTTGACCGCGTCCACGATCTCCTCACGGCCCCCGTAGCCCACGGCAATGTTCAGCCGCATGCCGTCGTAGTGGGCTGTTCTGGCCTCCAGTTCGCTCAGGGCATTGAGCACCGTCTCGGGAAAGCCCTCATGCTGGCCAATGGCCCGTACCCGCACCCGGTTGGCATGAATCCGGGCGTCCTGGGCCAGATTGCGCGCCTCGCGCTCCAGCAGGCTCAGAATGTGGGCCAGTTCGCCCGGGTCGCGGCTGGTGTTATCTGTGGACAGCACCCAGATGGTCACGGTGGGAATGCCCAGTTCCAGGCACCACTGCAGCACCTCGTGGGCCTTGTCGGCGCCGAAGGAATGCCCCATTTCCCGCTGCAGGCCGCTGGCGCGGGCAAAGCGGCGGTTGCCATCCAGAATCAGGCCCAGGTGCCGGGGCAGGCGGCCGTGCGCCCCCACCTCGCGCGCCAGCCGCTGCTCGTAGCCCCAGACCAGCGCGCCGCGCGCCGCATTTCTGGCCTGCTGAAGGGCGCGGAGGGCGAGTTTCACGGGCTCGGACGACATAACGCCGCCCAGTGTAGCGCCCGCCTCCCTGCGGCGGCATCCTCCAGAAGAGGCAGAGGGCACGCTGGCCGGCTGCCGGTCATTCACGCCCGTGGCCTCACTTCGTCCACCACAGCACTTTCAGGCGTTGTCAGAGTTTTGAAAGAGGGGAACCGGGGCTGCTCAGAAGGGGCGTGCCGGTGGGCCCATGCGCCGGTTCAGACAGCGTGTGCTCCTGCGCAGCCGCCGCCCAGGCCACGACTGACAGAACTCTGACAGCGGCGGTCCGTTGCGCCCTATGCCCTCAAAGCGGGGCGCGCCCTTTGCCGCCGCCCACCTGTGGCCTACACCGGAAACAGGCCCGCCTGCCGCGCTTCTTCCAGGGCCAGGGCTTTCTGGTCCAGCCGGGCCAGGGCCGCGCGGCGCACCTCCTGCAGCGGCAGGTCAGCCTGTCCCCGGTACACCTGCAGCGTCAGGTGGCGGTGGGTCATGCCGTGCTGCACCTGACCCAGCAGCGGCCCGGCCACCGCGCCCAGGCGCCCACACAGCCGCGCCAGGGCCGCTTCGGGCGCCTCGCCAGGCTGCAGGGGTTCAGCGGGCAGGCCCATCAGCCCGCCCAGCAGCGGGCCCTCGCGGCGCTCCAGATAGGCGTGCCCGGCTGTGCCAATCAGCAGCGCCACCGCCTGAACGGCCTGGACCGGGGCGCGCACCTTGGGGGCAGGAAAGTTCGCGGGCGCGCCGGACGCCCGCGCCGCGCACCACGGGGCCAGGGGACACGACGCGCAGCGCGGCGCTTTGGGGGTGCAGACGGTGGCACCCAGATCCATCACCGCCTCGTTCCAGGCCCCCGGCCGCGCTGGGTCCAGCAGGGCGTCGGCCTGGGCCTGCACCCAGGCGGGGCTGGGCGTGCGCTCGCCGCGGAAGCGGGCCATCACCCGGCGCACGTTGCCGTCACTGACCGCCTGCGGGGCGTTCAGCGTGAAGCTGCTCAGGGCGGCGGCGGTATAGGGGCCCACCCCGGGCAGGGCCAGCCACGCCCCGTAGCTCTGGGGAAAAGCCCCCTGGGCGCTCACCAGAGCCGCCGCGCGGTGCAGGTTGCGGGCGCGGGCGTAGTAGCCGCAGCCCTCCCAGGCTTTCAGCACATCCTCAACAGGGGCCGCCGCCAGGGCCTGCACGGTGGGAAAGGCCGCCAGAAAGCGCTCGTAGTACCCCAGGCCGCGCGCCACCTGGGTCTGCTGCAGCAGGATTTCTGCCACCCAGGCGCGGTAGGGATCGCGCGCGCCTTCCGGGCCACGGCGCCAGGGCAGGTCGCGGCCCTCGCGGTCAAACCAGGCCAGCAGTGCGGCGCGCAGCGGCGGAAGCGGCAAAGACGACACCGCGCCAGTCTAGGGGCGCGGTGATGGGGGCACCGTGGTGCCGGGCAGGGTCGGGCCTGGGGGCCGGCTCAGGCCCGCACGGCCTCGCGCTCGCGGGAAAGAGGCCGCAGGCGGCGGCGCACGCCCTCGGCGTAGTCGGCCAGTTCGCTCAGCAGTTCGGGCACTCCGCCGCGCAGCAGGTAGCCCCCGCCGGGCAGCGGGCTCAGGGCCAGGAAGGGCGCGCGGGTCAGGGTGTCCAGAATGGTGTTCAGCTCGGCCGAGCTGACGCCGCTGCCCAGCCGCTCGGCGAGGCGCTGCACGCTGACCACCGAATGGGCCGGGTGCTGCGACAGGCTCAGCAGCACCGCGCTAAAGGCCCCGCGCTGCGCGAGGTGGGCGCCCACCAGTTCTGCCACACTGGCCGCCGATTCCAGGTCAACAGAGCCCGCCTTCCAGTACCCGCGCAGATCCACGGCCGACAGCGGCGCGAGGTGCGCGTGGTCAATCAGGGCGCTCAGGGCCTCGCGGGTCAGGCGGGGGGTGCCGCTGGGCCGCTCCTCCTCACCCGTGAGGAGCACGCTGTAGTCGGCGGCTTCCTTCCAGGCAGGGGTGTGCAGCGCGCCCTCGTCTGTGGCCACCCGCACCGTGTAACCGTGGGCCCCCAGATCGGCGCTCAGGCGCAGAACGCCGGGGCCCAGGGTTTCCAGCTGATAGCCGCTCAGGCGGGCCAGTTCGGCCAGCTGCGCTTCGGGACCTGGCACGCTGTGCGCCGGGGCGGCGGGAAAGCGCACATCCAGGGGCCGCACCGGCGTGGCCACCGGGGCTGGGGGGCGCAGGGAGGCACTGGCTTCCGGGGCCGGACGCGGTTCACGCATGGCCGACGGGGCGACGGCGGGAACAGACGCCGGGGCACCTGACGCAGAGGAAGCAGCGATCGGCGCGGCGCTGGGCTGCGGGGCCGGCTCGCGGCGGGTCAGGCCCGGCTCGGGCTCGGGGGTGCGGGCCGGGGCGCCCGGTTCGCGCACCTCCTGCACGCGCACCTCGCGCACATGGGGAGTGGCGCTGACCACCACGCGCCGGGTCTCGGGCTTGGCGGGGGCTTCTCGCCGGGGGGCCGGCGCCGGCGCGTGGGGCTTGACAATGCCTTCTACCTGAAAGCGGCCGGGCACCAGCGGCGTGATCATCAGCACGTCGTTCACGCCCAGATTGCCCGCGTGATACAGGCTGCCCAGGCCCCAGACCCGCTGCCGCGCCGGGTCCACCTGCGCCGTGTGTTCCTGACCACGGTCATCTACCAGCGTGACGGGCCCGGCCGAAGGAAACGTGGCGCTGAGGTATTTCAGAAGACGCAGGCTGCCCTCTTGCAGGCAGGGGCGGGTGATGACATAGCGCATTGCTTTCACGCGTGGGTTCCTCCGTTGCGGCCTTCCGTCTCCCCTCTCCCCCGGAGCGGACAGGGCCACGACAACACAGCAGAATAAATTTTTCCTAAAGTAGCAGACTTTGACGCCAGCACGCGGCGCAAAACTCCGCCCGGCCGTGGGCCAGGGCCGCACACAGGCCCTATCCTGCCCCCATGCACGCCGCCACCGAGGCCCTGATCCGCCGTTATTACGCCGCCTTCAACGCCGCCGACTGGCCCGGCATGCTGACCCTGCTGGCCCCCGACGTGCGCCACGACATCAACGAGGGCGACACCCAGCGCGGCGTGGAGGCGTTTGCCGCCTTTCTGGACCGGATGAACGCCCACTACCGCGAGCAGGTGCAGGACCTCGTGGTCATGACCACCCCCGACGGCACACGCGCGGCGGCCGAATTCATTATTCAGGGCACCTACCTGCGCACCGACACCGGTCTGCCCGAGGCCCGGGGGCAGACCTACACCCTGCCGGTGGGGGCCTTTTTCGAGGTGCAGAGCGGGCAGATCACCCGCGTGACCAACCATTACAACCTGGCCGACTGGACCCGGCAGGTGAACACTTGAGCCTGACGGTGAGCGCCGTGCAGGGCCCAGAGGCACTGGCGCTGATCGGGGAACTGGCCCGGCTGCGCACCCAGGTGTTCCGCGATTACCCCTACCTGTACGACGGGCACCCCGACTATGAAGAGGCGTACCTGCGCCGCTACCTCGCCGCGCCGGACCTGCTGCTGGTGCTGGCGCACGACGGCGAGCGGGTGGTGGGGGCCAGCAGCGCCCTGCCGCTGAGCCAGGAGGACCCCGGGATGCTGGCCCCCTTCCAGCGCAGCGGGCCCGACCCGGCCACCGTGCTGTACCTGGGCGAAAGCGTGGTGCCGCCCGACTCCCGGGGCCGGGGGCTGGGCCACGCCTTTTTCGACGAGCGCGAGGCCCACGCCCGGCGCCTGGGGCTGGCGTTCACCGCCTTTTGCGCCGTGGTGCGCCCGGACGACCACCCAGCCCGTCCGGCGGCCTACCGCCCGCTGAACGCCTTCTGGACTGCGCGCGGCTATCAGGAACGCCCGGAGCTGACCACCCACCTCTCCTGGCCGGAAGTGGGCCAGGGCGGCGAGACCGAGCACCTTATGAGGTTCTGGGTGCGGGGCGGCTGAGGGGAGGGATTGAGGCCCGCAGGGGGTCGAGACCGGGCCTCTCTCACCCGCCTGACCTCAGCCCCTTACTTCCGGCTCTGCGCCGCTTTCTCTGCTTCCAGCTGCTTCCTGTTCTGTGCCCAGCTGTAGGAGCGCACCGCGTCCACCACAAACCACACGGCAAACAGGGCCGCCACCACCCCCCAGACCGTGCGGCCCCCCGTCAGGGCGGCGTAGGCGGCCCAGCCGCACAGCGCGGCCAGCAGCAGGCTCAGCAAAAACACGATGTGGGGCGGCACGCGGCGACCGAACATGGCTTCATAGTACGCGCCCGGGGGGGCGCGCGCAGCCCCGGGTGCTACACTCGGGGGTACGCCGCACGCGGCTGCGTGTCAGCTTTGAAGTGCTGCCCCCGCCGTGCCGAACAAAGGAGACCCACATGACCGACAACAACGAACTGCGTCCCACCGACCCGGAGCAGACGCCAGAAGAACTGCGTGACATCATTCCCCAGCTGCAGGGCGAGCCCGACGAGGACCCCGTGCTGGACGCCCAGGAAGCAGACGAGGAAGCCGGCCTGAGTGCCGACGGCGCCGAGGGCGAGGAAGACGAGTACATTGACGCCGACGAGTTGCTGGGCGTGCTGGCCGAGCTGAAAGAAATGCTGGAAGCCCAGGCCAAGGAACTGCGCGGCCTGCGCCGTGAAATGCGCGAACTGCGCGAGAGCCAGGGTCAGGGCGGCTTCCGTGGCGGCGCCCAGGGCGGCGGCGACCGGGGCGGCTTCCGTCCCCGCGATGACCGCGGCGGCGACCGTGGTGGCTTCCAGGGCGGCGGCGACCGGGGCGGCTTCCGTCCCCGCGAGGATCGCGGCGGCGACCGTGGTGGCTTCCAGGGCGGCGGCGACCGTCCCGCCTTCCGCCCCCGCGAGGAGCAGCCCGGCGAGTTCCGCCCCCGCGCCCGCGCGGACCGGGGCTGGACCAACCGCCGCGACGAAGAGTAACGCCGCTCTGAACCCCCAAACGCCCCCTGGTCTCTGCACCAGGGGGTTTGTGCTGGGCCGGTGGGGTCCGGGGCGCACTGCGCGGGGCGCTGCTCCTCCCGCTTGCGGGGCCCTGGAACGGACGGCCATGCGTTCCGCCACCACCTTGGACCTTGGCACTGTACCCAGGTCTTGTCACCATTCCCGGGCGGGCGCCTCCCGCCTGCCTGCACTGCGGCGCCGCGCCTGTTCACTCGGCCCGAACCACTGGCACACCGGGCAGGGCCGGCATCCGTCTGGGCCAAGTTCGTCTGAGCCAAGTACGGCTGGGCCAACGAAAAAACCCCCAGCATTCACTGGGGGTCCTTCTGGTGCCGAGGATGGGATTTGAACCCACACACCTCGCGGCGCTAGTCCCTGAAACTAGTGCGTCTACCAATTCCGCCACCTCGGCACGCTGTTTGGTGGGGGCGCCCGCGCTGGGGCGCGTTTCAGGGCTCGCTTACTTTAACGGTGAAGCCGGAAACTGTCAACTGCCCGCCGCTGTTCCCGGGGCCTCGCCGCGCTGGCGCATGGCCGAGAGCAGCTTGGCCGGCTCGAACAGACTGGCCTCCTGGCCGTAGCGGGCCCTGACCGCGCGCTGCACCAGCCAGATCGCCGCAAACACCCCCGCGAGGCTGATGACCAGCCCCGGAATGCGCATCAGGGCGTTCACCTCGGCCACCTGGGCGTTAAAGGCGTCGGTGCCGAACCTGGCGGTCACGCGCAGGTAATTGACCACGCTGTTCACCACCCCGCCAATCAGGTCCACCACGGCGAACACCACGGTGCCGGCCACCAGGCCCCGGTGCACCTGGGGGTCGCGCATGGCGCTCTGGGTGGCGGCGCGGTGCTCGGGGCTCTCGCCAATGGAACTGGCATCCAGAAACACCCGGAACAGCGGCACCGAGGTGGCCGCGCTGAGCAGGAACAGCAGGCCCATCAGGTACGAGCGGGCGCTGTCCTTGATGGCGTACCAGAAGCCGTCCACGTACCAGAACGCCAGCGCGCCGCTGAAGATGGCCCCTGCGCCGCCCAGCAGCGCCACCGGGCTGACGTTACGGTTGACCAGCAGGTCCCACAGCACGTAGGCCACCGGAATCAGCGCCGCCAGCAGATAAGCGCGGATGTTGCCGGCTGTGCCGCCGCCAAACACCTGATCGGCCACGCTGATGCCGCTGCCCAGAATGTTGGGGCTGAGGATGGCGATGGGGATGAGCAGGGTAAAGACGAGGTCCCAGACCGTTTTGGGCACGCGCGCCTTGGCTGGGGGGGCGGGAGTGGGGGTGGGGGCCGCTTGACTCATGGAGGGCATTGTCTCATCTGGGCGCAGGCGGCGGGGCGCGGTGAGCGGGAAGAAGCCGTGGCGGGGCCAGTCACCCCCAGCCACCCGGCCTTTCCACGCCCTTGCCTTTCCCGCCGCTCCTCCATCAACTTTCAACCATCAACCTTCATCACCTTCCAGTCCATAGATCGCCAGGAAGCGGGCCACGCGGGCCTCCAGGGTGGGCAGGGGCGCCACCTCGCCGCACACCCAGTCGGGCTGGTAGCTCCGGCACACGCTGGGGCGGGCGGTATAAATGGCGCACAGACACCCCTGCCCGGCATCCGGGCCCAGGTGAACGCAGGGCACGCCCAGGGGTTTGCTCAGGGCGTGAATGTCGGGCGCGGCGCAGCAGGCCCCGCAGGCGGTGCAGGCGGTCACCAGCACGCTGCGCGGGGCCCCTCCGGGCGGCGGGGTGAAGCGGGCCCGAGCCTCGGGGCTCAGGTGGGGGCCGGCGCCCTTCACCGCAGCTCGGTCACCGCCGCGATCAGGGCGTCGTTCTCGGCGGGGGTGCCAATGCCGATTCGCAGGCAACCGGCGAGCCCCGGAAAGCTGTCCTGGCGCCGCGTGACAATACCGCGTGCGCGCAGGTGGGCGTAGGCCGCCGCCGCGTCCGGCGTGCGCAGCAGAAAGAAGTTGGCCTGGCTGGGCAGCGCGCGGCAGGTGGGGTGATCTGCCAGGGCCGCCAGCACCCGCCCGCGCTCCTGCACGCCTTCCTGCACCCGGGCCTGCACGTACCCGGGCTGCTCCAGGGCCACTTCCAGGGCCGCCTGGGTCAGGGTGTTCACGTTGAAGGCGGGCACCAGTTTCTGCAGCTGGGTGGCCAGTTCAGGGCTGGTCAGGGCGTAGCCCAGGCGCAGGCCCGCCAGCCCCCACGCCTTGCTGAAGGTGCGCAGGCTCAGGCGGCCCTCGCCCGCGCGCACGAGGTCGCGGTAGTCGGTGCCGCTGTACTGGTGATAGGCCTCGTCCAGCACCACCACCCAGTCGCCGGCCGCCTCGGTGAGGTCGCGCACGGCGGCCAGGCTGTCCACCACGCCGGTCGGCGCGTGCGGCTGGGTGATGTACAGCACGCCCGGCTCGTGGCGCCCCAGCTCGGCCTTCAGGGCCTCCACAGGCAGGCTGAAGTCGGCATTCAGGGGCACCTCTACCAGGCGCGCGCCCAGCAGTTGCGCTTCCAGGGTATACACACTGAAGGTGGGGCTGACGGTCAGCACGGTCTGCCCAATGCCCGCCAGCTCGGTCAGCAACTTGATCAGGACGTTGCTGCCGGGCGTGACCACCACGCCCGCTTCGGGCCAGCCTTCAAAGGCCCCGATGCGGCGGCGCAGTTCGTCGGCGTGCAGATCGGGGTACCGGTTCCATTCGCGGGCAGCCATACGCGACAGGGCCTCTGTTTTCAGTTCTGCGGGAAAATCGTAAGGGTTCTCGTTCTGGTCGAGCTTGATGGGCTCGTTGGTGGGGGTAAACGGATAGGCCGGCACGCGCCGCACCGCCGCACGCACCCCGGCAACCGGAGTCTGGGTGGTCATGGGGTCCGTTGTACCACCCCTGCCCCCCCGGCCGTCCGCCCATGGCAAACCCGGGCGCGGCCCCGGGGCCGCACCTGGCAGCGCCGGCGCCCGCCCAAACGCCCGTTTGGGGCGGCGTGCTACGCTGACAGGCAAGCGCGCGCCCCGGCGCCTGCACGCCCCCACCATGACTGAACCTGCCAAACCCCGCCGCGAGCAGATTCTCGACTCGGCCAGCCGCCTGTTTTCCGAGCGCGGCTACCACGCCACCAGCATGCGCGACCTGGCCGGTGAACTGGGCATGCAGGGCGGCAGCCTGTACGCCCATATTTCCAGCAAGGAAGAGTTGCTGATTGACATCGTGAATCAGGCGTCGCGGCAGTTTGACGAGGCGCTGTTTACCCTGCGCGGCGAGCCCCTGCCCGCCGACGCCAAGCTGAAAGAGGCTATGTTCCGCCACATTCGCGTGGTGGCCGACAACATGGACAGCGCCACCGTGTTCTTCCATGAATGGAAACACCTGTCCCCCGAGGCGTATGCCCGCGTGACCGGCTGGCGCGACACCATTGACGCCTTTTACCGCGAGCTGATTGAACAGGGCGTGCGTGAGGGCGTGTTCCGGCCGGGGCTGGATATCAAGATGACGGCGTATCTGGTGCTCTCGGCGGTGAACTGGGCGTATACGTGGTACCGCCCCGGCGGCGCACTGGGCCCCAGAGACGTGGCCGAGCAGTTTGCCGAGATGCTGCTTTCGGGCCTGCGGGCGGCCCCGGCGGCCACCCCATGAGCCACCCCACCGTCACCGTGCCCATCCGCGAGGCGATTCGCTACGCCCAGGGCCGCGCGGAGCGGCTGGGCCGCACCCAGCAACTGGAAATTGGCGAGGACCTGTTTATCCGCATTGCCCCGGGCGGGCGCAAGTTCCTGCTGTTCTGCCTGGACGGCGAACCCGAGCGCGGCGCGGCCGAGGCGATTGCGGCGGCCCTGGGCCTGAAAGAGCCCCAGTACGGCTGGCATCAGGGCGCCACCCTGCGCTCGCTGACCGTGATTGAGCCCGGCGCCGACAGCCTGCCGGAAAGCGGCCCGGCAGAAGCAGAAGACGGCACGCTGTAGCGGGCACACACGTCAGGCAGCGGCACGGGGTGACCCATACCGCCGCCTGACCCCTTAATACGGACTGCCGTCCATTTCCGTACCATCTGGGAAAGAGCCGGATGTTCCGCTCCTACGGAGCCTTTCAGGTCCAATTCCCGGAACTCCGTATTTTTCCTTCTCTGCTCCGCAGCTCTTCGAGTCCCTCTGGTCGGAAAAATTCCGTAACGTGTTAGGGAATTTTTCGGAATCCGTATAACCCCTCTTTCAGCTCTGGGTCGGCTTCTCTTCCAGCGCGGCCGTCGCCTTTTTCACCACAGGCATGACCGTCAGGCCCTGCACCGCAATGGAAAACAGCACCACGGCGTAGGTAGCCGTGACCACCGGCGCGCGGTACGGGCTTTCGGGCAGGCTGAGGGCCAGACTGATGGCGATGCCGCCGCGCAGCCCACCCCAGGTCAGCAGCCGCACCGTGTAGGCGCCGTAGCCCTCGCGTGCGCGCACCAGCGCAAAGGGCAGCGCCACACTGATCCACCGTGCCCCCAGCGACAGCGCGATCAGCAGGGCACTGGCCAGCAGCAGTGGCCCGCTGACATCGGTGAGCAACACGTCCAGGCCAATGAAGGCGAACAGCAGGATGTTCAGCACCTGATCCATCGTTTCCCAGAAGCCCAGAACGTGCTCGCGCGTGTGTTCTCCAAAGATCTGATCGCGCCACAGAGAGAGCATCAGGCCCGCCACCACCATCGCCAGCGGCCCGCTGACGCCCAGCGCTGAGGCCGCCACATAGCCCCCCACCACCAGCGCCAGGGTAATCAGCACCTCGACGGCGTGCTGCTCGATAGACCGCACCAGCAGGTACCCCAGGCCCCCCAGCAGCGCCCCGAACAGCAGCCCACCCAGCGCCTCCTGCGCAAACAGGCCCAGCACGCCCGCCGCACTGGCCTCGCCGTGGCCGTGCCCGCCCAGCCCGGCAGCACTGGCCAGGGCCAGAAACACCACCACGCCCACCCCGTCGTTAAAGAGGCTCTCGCCCGCAATCAAGGTTTCGATCTTGGCAGGTACCTTCGCTCGCTTGAGCAGGTCCAGCACAGCCACGGGGTCGGTGGGGCTGATGAGGGCCCCGAACAGCAGCGCCCACATCAGCGGCACCTCCAGACCCACCAGCTGGAACACCCCGTACGCCCCGAACCCAATCAGGGCCGTGCTGATGAGGGTGCTCAGAAACGCCAGGGTCAGGATGCTGCCGCGCTGGCGCAGCATCTGCCGCGTGTCCAGGCTCAGCGCCCCGGCAAACAGCAGCACGCTGAGGATGCCGTTCAGGACAAAGGTGGTGAAATCCAGTGTTTCGAGCAGGTTGGCCGCCCAGCCACGAAGGCCGGGCAGACCCAGACTGTCCAGGGCAATCAGGACGATACTGGCCAGCGCTCCGGCCAGCGTGACCCCCACCGTGGTGGGCAGGCGCACGAAACGCTCATTGAGGTAAGCCAGCAGCGCCGTGACGCACAGCAGGACGGCAAAGGCACTTAGCATGGGGAACACAATAGAGGTCTGGGGCTCTGGGTCATGGGCCATGAGGCAGGCACGGTGGCAGTGCAGGCCGGTGGGCCAGGGGAAGTAAGCACAGCAGCAAGGCCATGAGCCCCGGGGTTTCCCCCATGGCTCATGGCCCACGGCCCATGGCTCTCTTAGTCCCGTTCGCGTTCGCGTTCGGCGTTCAGCTGGGCCTGTAACTGGGCCTGGCGCTGGCGCACGTAGTCCTGCTGAAAGCGGCCCTCGTCCATCATGTTGGTGCCCACCGTCAGCTTGCCGGTGGCCAGTTCGCGCATGGCCTGGGTTACCAGGTTGCGGGTGCGCACGCGCTGCTCCACGGGCAGCACGCTGGGCGCCCCCGAACGCAGTTGCAGGGCGCGCTTGGCCGTCACCACCGAAAGGCGGTATTTGCTGTCCGTCAGCGACAACAGCTTGTCAATATCCCGTTCTGCCATAAGCCCACCTCCATCCGGCCGCTGCGCCCTGCGGCGCCCGCCGGTTCAGCCCCACACTCTAGCGTATGCCGGGGGCGCGTGCCTACACACAGCGGCTCAGAATGACGCCCTGCAACTCGTCCACCTCGTAGCCGCAGGCCAGGTAAAACGCCTGGGCGTCCTCGTTGTCGGCCGCCACCCAGACACCCCGGATGCCCCCTGCGCGCATCTGCTCGTGCAGGGCGGCCACCAGGGCGCGGCCCACGCCGAAGCGGCGCCAGCTTTCGCGCACACCAATTTCTTCAAACATCACGTCCAGCGCCTCACCGTGCCGGCGGCGGTGAACATAGGCCATCAGAAAGCCCACGGGCTGGCCGTGGTCGTCCTCGGCATGCCAGTGCCACAGCAGGGGGTCAGAGAGGTAGGCGCGGGCGGCGTCTGGGGGCAGGGGCGGGGTGGGGTCCTCGCCGGTGAAATCCGTCTCGTCGGCGGACAGCCCAGCCAGGGCGGCTTCATCGCCAGGGCCCAGGCGGCGGATAGTGAAGAGGGGCATAGACCCATCATGCCCCCAGTGGGGGCGGCGCAGATGCGATCTCGCCTCTTTTCAGGCCCCGCTAGCGTAGGTGCAATGTCCTGGCCCGAAGATGCGACCCGGCAAGCCCCCGCTCCTGCGGCGACCAGAGCCCCCAGCGCCGCCCTGGGCTACCTGCTGAATGTCCTGCTGCCCGGCGCGGGCTTTACCCTCATTAACCGCTGGGGTTGGCACCTGGGATGGTTTGGCATTCAGGTGGGGCTGTATCTGGTGGCGTCCATTCTGAGCGGCGCGACAGGCACGCTGCTGCCCCTGGCTTTGCCCTTCGTTGGCTTTATTGCCATGCTGGTCCACTTTGGCCGCGTGTACGCCGAGCAGCGGGCCCGCCACTTCCAGCCGCCGCTGGAACTGGCCGTCAAACTGGTGCTGATTCTGGGGCACTTCTTCATCGGCTTCGTGCTGGTGGGCATCCTGGCGGCGGTGCTGATTCCCAACCTGCTCGCGGCCCGCACCCGGGCCCAGCAGACGGGCGAGATGGCTGTGGCCCGCGCCGCGCAGCTGCAGGCCGTGACAGCACAGCTGGACCAGAGGGTGCAAGACGGCCCCTGTCCGCTCGAAGGGTTGCCGGACGCCTACCGCGAACAAATTGCTTCCTGCACCCTCACCAACAGCAGCGGCGCTGTCCCCAGCGTCTCGGTGACCTTTCACAGCGGGCGCACGGTCAGCCTGCCCTAGCCAGCCTGCCAAGAGGGCCGGAGAACCGTGTGATACGGACTGCCGTCCATTTCCGTAACATCCGGGACAGCGCCGGATGTTCCCCGCCTTCGGCGCTGTTCCAGCCCAATTCCCGGAACTCCGTATTTTTCCTTCTCCCTCTGGTCGAAAAAATTCCGTAACGTGTTACGGAATTTTTCGGAACCCGTATGAACAGACCAAAAGGACCGACAGGCACGCCGCCGGCCCCCGCGCGAATCTGGGGCCTGATGGCCCGCGACGCCAGCACAGCTGTTCTCTTCCGCCGGGGCCCCAGCCGCTGGACACGCCTGTATCTCTGGGACACGCGCACCGACCACATCACACCGGGCTCCTGGTTTCATGGCCGCCTGTACGAATGGCTGAGTGACCTTTCTCCCGATGGCCGACATCTGCTCTACATGGCCCACAACGAATCCAGACGCCGGGTGCAGGCGGCAGCCCAGAGGTTCCCTGGAAGGGAGATGTGGACCTGGACCGCGCTGTGCCGCCCGCCGCAGGTGCGGGCACTGGGGCTGTGGGACGCGTCAGACGGAACCAGTGGCGGCGGCGTCTTTACCTCCAATCACGCGCTGCACCTCAACCACCCTGGCTTAGAGCCTGAAGCCCTGCAGGAGCCCGTTGGTTTTACCGTGCGGGGCACTCAGGGCCGGGAACAGGTGGACGTTTTCCTGACCACACTGAACCGGACCGGCTGGCGCTTGAAGGCGTGGCCCGAGCGGTGGCGCGGAATGGGCGAGGCCCACCCGATCATTTTTCAGAAGCGGGCGCTTGAACTGCAGCTGATCTGCTCGTCCACATTCAAGCGATCTGTTCGGTATCTCTGGCACGGCGCTGGGCCGATTCCCCTGCTGGAAAGCGCCACCTGGGCGGAATACGACCAGCAGCGGCGACTTGTGCTGGCGGCCCAGGGCTGCCTGTATGAGCTGCGGGGCACCGCACTACACTTGCTGATGGATTTCAATCCCGATCAGCCTCCCCGGAAACCACGAACTGTGCCGGCAGCCGAAGCGCCGAGCAGCGCCTCTGACCAGGTTTGAGGCCAGACGCAGTGTCCCGGCGCTCTGTCCCCTCCCTGACCTTCTTGGCTTCTCAGCTCGTGCCAGACTGACGCCACATGCCGGATTTCGATGTGATCGTGATGGGCGCGGGCCACAATGCCCTGGTGACGGCGGCTTACGCGGCCAAAGCGGGCCTGAAGGTGGGCGTCTTCGAGCGGCGGCACATCGTCGGTGGGGCCGTCAGCACTGAAGAACTGGTGCCCGGCTACCGCTTTGACTACGGCGGCAGCGCCCACATCCTGATTCGCCTGACGCCGGTGGTGCGCGAACTGGAACTGACCCGCCACGGCCTGCATTACCTGGATGTGGACCCCATGTTCCACTGCTCGGACGGCGAGACCCCCTGGTTTATTCACCGCGACGCAGGGCGCACCGCCCGCGAACTGGAGGCCCAGTTCCCCGGCCAGGGCGAGGCGTACACCCGCTTTCTGAACGACTGGACACCCTTTGCGCGCTCGGTGGCCGACCTGTTTAACAGCGCGCCCGGCCCACTGGACATGGGCAAGATGGTGGTCAGCAGCGGCAAGGGCAAAGATTGGATGGAACAGCTGCCGCGTATTCTGCGCCCCTACGGCGACGTGGCCAGAGAATATTTCTCGGACGAGCGGGTGCGCGCGCCGCTGGTCTGGATGGCGGCCCAGAGCGGCCCCCCACCCAGCGACCCCCTGAGTGCGCCCTTTCTGCTGTGGCACCCGCTGTACCACGAGGGCGGCGTGGCGCGGCCCAAAGGCGGCTCGGGGGGCCTGACCAAAGCCCTCAAACGCGCCATTGAAGCGGACGGCGGGCAGGTGTTCGTGAATGCGCCGGTGAAGGACATTCTGGTGAAGGGCGGCAAAGCCCAGGGCATCCGGTTAGAGAACGGCGACACCTACACGGCCCGTGCGGTGGTGTCGGGCGCCCACGTGCTGACCACGGCGGGCGCGCTGCCGGATGAATATGTGCCGGCCTCGGCCCGGCAGGTGCGCGTGGGCAATGGCTTTGGCATGGTGTTGCGCCTGGCCCTGAGTGAGAAGGTGAAATACCGCTGCCACACCGAACCCGACAGCCGCGTGGGCCTGGGCCTGCTGATTAAAAACGAGGCGCAGCTGATGAAAGGCTACGGCGAATATCTGGCGGGCGAGCCCACCACCGACCCGCCCCTGATCGCCATGAGTTTTTCGGCGGTGGACGACTCGCTGGCCCCCCCCGGCGGCGAGGCACTGTGGCTGTGGGCGCAGTATTACCCCTATGAACTGAGCAGCGGTTCCTGGGAGACCCGCACCGCCGAGGCGCGCGAGAACATTCTGCGGGCCTTTGAGCACTACGCGCCGGGCACGCGCGACACGATTGTGGGCGAACTGGTGCAGACGCCGCAGTGGCTGGAAACCAACCTGGGCCTGCACCGGGGCAACGTGATGCACCTGGAGATGAGCTTTGACCAGATGTTCTCGTTCCGCCCGTGGATGAAAGCCAGTGGCTACCGCTGGCCGGGCGTGACAGGGCTCTACCTGACCGGCGCCAGCACCCACCCCGGCGGCGGCATCATGGGGGCCAGCGGGCGCAACGCGGCACACGTGCTGGTGCGGGACCTGACGCGGCGGCGCTGGAGATGAGGGGTGTGGAGCGTGGGTTGTGGAGTGTGGGAAAAAATCTTCTGGCTGGGCGTCAGCGCCGCGTAGGGGCCGGGGTGGCCGTCCTGCGAGGCCGCGACGTCCTGCTGATCCGGCGCGGAGACAACGGCCTCTGGGACGTACCCGGCGGGGGCGCGCAGCGGAACGAGGCCCCGGAAACGGCCGCGCGGCGGGAGTTGCGGGAGGAAACCGGGCTGAGCGCCGGCCCCCTGACCCCGCTGGGGGTCTTTGCCCACCGGCACACGTACCCGGACGGCAACGTGGTGGACTGGGACACCCATCTCTTTACGGCCGAGTTCGCAGGCGGCGACCCCCGGGCGCAGGACGACGCCGCCGAGGCGCGCTGGTGGCCGCTGGACGCGCTGCCGGGTGAGGCCTCCGAAGCCACCCAGGCTTACTTCGGCGCGTTGAGGTCGGCCTCTTGACTGCCCGCCTCTCCCCCACCCTGCTGCGGTTCGGGCTGGCGTTTGCGGCGCTGGGGGTGGCCTTTGCCGGGGCGCTGCTGGTGATGGCGGACACGGCGGTGGGCTGGGGCCTGATTGCGCTGGGCCTACCCCTGTGCGGGGTGCTGGCACTGGCGGGGGACGCGCTGGGGCCGCAGTTTGTCGGGGTCTTGACCCGGCGGCTGGCCGACCTGCTGGCCCAGACCCGCCCCTGGATGGCGCTGCTGGCCCTGTACGCCGCGCTGAAGATCCCGGTGCCGCTGTGGCCCGAGGGCTTTCCGGTGCTGGGGCTGGCCAGCACCGTGGCCCTGTTTCTGGCGGCGCTGGCCTTTGTCTGGGAGCGCGCCGGCTGGGTGCGCGCCGGCCTCATGATGGCGGTGTCATTCGGCGCCGGGCTGGGGGTGGAGGTGCTGGGCAGCCGCACCGGCTTTCCATTCGGCGTCTACTCCTACGACACGGCCCCGGCCCCCACGCTGCTGGGCGTGCCGCTGATTGTGCCGCTGGGCTGGTTTGCCCTGACCCTGACCGCCACCTGCCTGTCTGGCGGGCGGCCCTGGCTGGCAGGCCTGCTGATGATGCTGTGGGACATTGGCCTGGAACCGCTGATGACCGCGCAGCGCTACTGGCTGTGGCACGATCCGCTGGGCCTGTGGGCGGGCGCCCCGGTGCAGAACTTTCTGGGCTGGTGGGCGGTGGGCTTGGGGATTGCGTGGGTGTTTACTGGCCTTGCCCCACGCCTTTTTGGGCTGCGCCGCCTGGAATGGGCCTGGGCGCTGCCCTGGTGGGCACGCGCCTACCCCGAAAGCCGCACCCCGCAGCTGAGCCTGCTGCCCGGCAGGCCGCGCCGCGAGCCGGATTTCCGGGTGGCCTACCCCACCGAAGCCTTCTTCCTGCCGGGCGGGCTGGTGCTGGTGGGCCGCTATCTGGAAGCGGCCGTGACCCTGGCCGCCATGGGCCTGGGGCTGGCGCTGGCCCGGCGGGTGACCCGGCATGACCGCTGATCGCCCCGAAACCCACCGCTGGGCCACGGCCCTGCTGTCGCGCAGCGTGCGCGGCAGCGTGCGGCGGGGGCTGGGCGGCGTGTGGGTGCGCGGGGCCCTGCCCCCGGGCGGCGCGGTGCTGGCACCCAACCACCATTCCTGGTGGGACGGCTACGTGCTGCGCGAGGTGGCGCTGTGGGCCGGAGCCGACTTCTCGGTGCTGATGACGGCGGGGCAGCTGACGCGCTTCCCCTTCCTGCGCCGCCTGGGCGCCCTGCGGGCCGGCGAGGTGCGGGCCGGCGTGCGCCGGGCGAAGTCAGGCTGGCTGGTCGTGTTTCCCGAAGGCGCGCTGCAACCGGCCGGGCCGCTGCGGGGGGCGGCCCCGGGGGCCGGCTGGACCGCGCGGGCCGCCGGGGTGCCCCTGGTGCCAGTGGCCCTGCGCGTGACCCTGCGCGGCGCCCAGTGGCCCGAGGCCCACGTGCGCTTTGGCCCGCCCGTGTCCGCCGCCGATCTCCCGGCGGCCATCCAGCATGAACTGGCCGCCCTGGACGCCGAACTCCTGGCCAGCGACCCCGAGCGGCCCCTGGCGGGTTACCTGCGCGCCGTGCCGGGGCGCCAGAGCCGCTCGGCGCGCGTGGACCTGCCCTCGCGGCTGCTGACCTTCATCACGGGGGACCGGGCGTGAAGGCCGGGCGCCTGTACGCGCAGGCCATGGGCGTGTGGCTGACCGCCAAGGCGCTGACCCTGGCGGTCAATGCCCTCACCTTTCCCCGGCTGCGCCCGGCGCCCACGCCCCGGGGCGGGCCGCGCGTGTCCATCCTGATTCCCGCGCGCGACGAGGCCCGCACCCTGCCGCACACCCTGCCCGGCGTGCTGGCCCAGGGCGCCCACGAGGTGCTGGTGCTGGACGACGGCAGCACCGACGGCACGGCCGAAGTGGCGCGGGCCCTGGGCGCGCATGTCATTGCGGGGCTGCCCCGCCCGGCCGGCTGGCACGGCAAGCCCTGGGCCTGCCAGCAGTTGCTGCGCGCGGCGTCCGGCGACCTCCTCATTTTCACCGACGCCGACGTGAGCTGGCACCGGGGCGCCCTGGGCGGGCTGCTGCGCGAACTGGACCGTTCGGGGGCCGACCTCCTGAGCATTCAGCCCCGGCAGGACAACCGCCGCCCCGGCGAGCGGCTGCTGACCCCGCTGGTGGACGCCGCCGTGCTGTCATACTTTCCCTACCCGCTGCTGCGCCTGCGCCCGCCGCACCCGCTGGCCACCATTGCCAACGGGCAGGTGATGGCCTACCGCCGCGCGGCGCTGCTGCGCGTGGGGGGCTACGCCGCCGTGCGCGCCCAGGTGCTGGAAGACACGGTGATGGCCCGGCAGCTGGGCGCCCTGGGCCTGATCGTCTCCACGGCCATGGGGCGCGACTGTATCAGCGTGCGCATGTACCGCTCCTACCCCGAATCGGTGGCGGGCTTTGGCAAGAACGCGCTGCCCATTCACCTGAATTCGCGCGCGCTGATGACCCTCAGCATGGCCCTGCACGTGGCCGGGCACACCCTGCCCTGGCTGTGGCCGGTGCCGGGCGCGCGGGTGCTGCGCGCCGCGAGTGTGCTGGAGCGCCTGAGCGTGAACCTGATTGCGGGGCGGTGCGGCCCCGCCGATCTGGCCGAGGGCCTGCTGGGGCCAGTCACGCCGCTGCTGGCCCTGCCCGTGTATCTTCGGGCCGTGAAACGCCGCGTGACCTGGAAGGGCCGGGAGTACCGGCAATGACCGGCTCCCGGCGCGCGCCCCGCCACGTGGCCGTGATTGGCGCGGGCTTTGCGGGGCTGGCGGCGGCCCTGCGGCTGGCCCAGGCGGGCGCGCGGGTGACGGTGCTGGACGCCCTGGACGGCCCCGGCGGCAAGGCGGCGCTGGGGCTGGCGGACTTTTCCAGCGGCCCCACCGTGGTCACCATGCCCCACGTGTTCCGGGCCCTGCACGCGCGGGTGGGCCTGCCGGTGCCCGCCCTGAGCCCGGCGCGGCCCACCACCACCTACCACGCCCCGGGCGGGCGCACCTTCGCCCCCGAGGCCCTGCATGTGGCGGGCAGCCTGGAGCCCACGCTGGCGCAGCTCTCACGCGCCGAGGGGCAGCGCTACGCGGCCCTGCTGGGGCGGGCGCGGCGCCTGTACGAGGACGCCCAGGACACCTTTCTGTTCGCGCCGCCGCCCGGCCGGCTGGGGCTGGCCCGCTACGCCCTGACCCGGGGCGGGCGCGCCGCGCCGCTGACCCCGCTGCGCCGTCTGGTGCGCTCGGGGCCCTTCATGACGCCCTTCTGGCTGCGGTTTGCCACCTACCTGGGCGCCGATCCCTACCGCGCGCCCGCCGTGCTGCACAACATCGCCTGGGTGGAGCTGGGGCAGGGTGTGTGGCACCTGCCCGGCGGCCTGCTGGCGCTGGCCCAGGCCCTGCACGCCCAGGCCGAGGCACTGGGCGTGCGTTTCGAGTTCGGCACGCGCGTGACCAGCCTGAGCAGCCACGGGGGGCAGGTGCTGGGGGCGCACACCAGCCAGGGCGCCTTTGCTGCCGACGCCTGGGTCAGCGCCGCCGACCGGGCGCTGACCCTGTCGTGGCTGGGCGTGGCCGAAAAACCCACCCCGCGCGGGGTCAGCGGCTTTGCGCTGCAGCTGCGCCTGTCGGAAGACCGCCCTGCCGCCCACCACATCTTCTGGCCGGCCGACTACGCCCGCGAGTGGCGCGACATTCGCGCCGGGCGATTGCCGCACGACCCCACGCTGTACCTGCATCTGGACGGCCCCCGGGCCTTCCTGCTGGTGAATGCCCCCCCCGACCCAGGCCTGAGCCTGGACCCGCAGGCCGACGGCGCGGCGCTGCTGTCGGCCCTGCAGGCGCGGCTGCGGGCCACGCCGGGCGGGCCGCTGCCGGTGACCGAGTGGCGCGCGCTTTCCCCGGCCGACTACGCCCGCACCGCCAAGGCCGGCGCCCTGTACGGCCGCGCCCCCCACGGCCTGACCGGCAGCCTGCGCCCGGGCTGGGGGCTGGCCCACACCCGGAATCTGGTGCAGGTGGGCGGCACCGTGCACCCGGGGGGCGGGGTGCCGCTCTCGCTGCTGAGCGGCTGGAACGGGGCCGGGCACCTGCTGGGCCTGGGCTACGACGACCTGGACGGGCGGCAGACCCCCGCAAACGAGGACCTGTGGCCCTTTCTTTAAGAGATCTGCCCGAGCCCCCCACCCGCCCCGGCAACGGCCACCTGCAGGACTGGGCCCTGGCGCCGCTGCCCCTGATCGAAACGGGCGCCGAGCGGGCCCGCGCCGCCGGGGGCGACCTGTTCCGGCTGCGGCTGGGGCTGCCGGCGGTGGTGGGCTTCAGCCCCGCCTGGAACCGCGCGCTGCTGACAGACCTGGGCACCTTCCGCAGCGCAGGCAGTTTTTCGGGGGTGGTGCCGTACCTGTCTGGCGGCGTGATCCTGACCGACGCCCCGGGCCACGCCGGGCGGCGCCAGTTGATGAACCCGGGGTTTGGCCGCGCGCACCTGCTGGCCCTGCAGGCGCGCCTCTGCGCCGCCCGGCCCGGCGTGCCAGCGGGCGAGTTTGACGCCCTGGCCTGGGCGGACCACGCGGTACTGGCGCTGCTGAACGCCGCGTATTTCAGCAGCGAATTCGACCCAGAGTTGCTGCACGCCTTTCTGGCCCCGCTGCGCCGCCCCTTTCCGGTGCCGGCCCTGCCCCGGCCCCGCCTGTTCTGGCGCGTGGACCGCGAGGTGCGCCGCCTGGCCCACGCCCGCCTGACCCGGGGGGGCGACGACCTGCTCTCGGTGCTGGCGCCGCTGCCGGGCGGCCTGGAAGAAACGCGCGTCAGCCTCGCCGCGGCCCACGACACCACCACGCACGCGCTGGCCTACGCGATCTGGCATCTGGCCGGGCACCCACAGTGGCACGCGCCAGAACACCACCCGGCCGCCCTGAAAGAAACCCTGCGCCTGCACCCGCCCGGCTGGATGGGCAGCCGCCGCCTGGGCCGGGAGCTGATCTGGAACGGCGTGCGGCTGCCCCGGGGCGCGCTGGCGCTGTATTCGCCCTACCTCTCCGGGCGTGATCCGGGGCTGTGGGCGCAGCCACAGACGTTTGATCCGGGCCGCTGGGCCCACAAGCCCCCGGCCTGGGCCTACCTGCCTTTTGGCGGCGGCGAGCGGCTGTGCCTGGGCATGCACCTCGCGCAGCTGCTGATTCTGGACACCCTGGCGGCCCTGCCCCCGCTGCGCCGGGTGGGCGGGGACCCCGCTCCACACCCTGGTCTGACCCTGGGCCCACGCGGGCCGCTGGTAGTGACCGGCGCCCCCACACCATGAAGGTGACGTGAGGCGCACCCGCCTATGCTGAGGACTCAAGCCCCAGCCTCCCCCTGTCCCAGCCCAGCTCTGGGCCCCCCTGCCCCAGGAGTCTGCATGTCTCAGCCTGTTCGCCGCCTGACCGCCCTGTTGTCCCTGGCCCTTTGCAGCGCTGCCCTGGCCGCCGGGCCCCGCAGCGCCCTGGTGGACGCCACCTTCATTGACGGCGCCCAGCTGGTGAACGGCGCCCCCGAACTGGCGGACTTCGCCGGGGCCCTGCGCACCGTCGCCACCAAGGCCGGGGGCAGTTGCGTCAAGAGTGAATACGTGGTCTGGGACTCGGTGGCCGGTCTGGAGGGCAGTTTCCGGCAGGTGCTGGGCTCGCTGGGCTACAGCTGGACCGAACTGGGCGCCAGCAATGACGACGGCCGCTTTGTGTCGTTCAAGGCGACCAAGGGCGGGGCCGCCCTGGCGGGCATCTGGGCCGACAGCGAAGGCACCACGCTGCTGGGCTGGTGCAGCCTGAAGCTGGCCGCCGCCGCCAGGCCCCCCGCCGCCCTCACGCCGGCGGCCCCCGCCGCTCCGGCCCCCAGACCGGCCACCCCGGCCCCGGCCGCCACCCGCACGCCCGCGCCGGCGGCCCCAGCGCCCATGGTCAAACCACCGGCCCCCAAAAAGGGCTATGTCACCGGCCTGGTGCTGGACACCCAGGGCCGCCCCCTGGCCGGCGCAGAAGTCTTTATCGTGGGCACCACCTTCAACCAGGGGCAGCGCACCAGCTTCACGGCCGTCACGCAGGCCAACGGCACCTACAGCCTGCGCGTGCCGGACGGCCGCTACTCGGCGCGGGCCAGCGTCAAGCGGAACCTGGGCGGGGCCACCTTCGTGCTGCCCCTGCACCCCGAATCCGGCTCCCTGAATACCGAGGTCGATTCCAGCGAGGGCGGCAACCTCAATTTCCGCTGGCGGCTGAGCGGCGCCAAGCCCGGCGGCGGCAGGGACTGGGACGACTTTTACGGTGCCAGTCTGGACTTCAGTTACTGCGGCCTGCCCGCCAAAGCGTACTGCGACGAGCGCTACAGCGCCGGGGTGCCCACGGCGGCGCCGGAAGGCAGCACCGTCACGCTGACCTTTACCCCGCAGGGCCAACTGATTGACGGCACGGCCGGCAAACCGGTGGTGATGACCTTCAAGGTGGCCCCGCTGGCCCCTCCCGGCGGCTACCCCTACACCGACCCCAACGGCGGCGGGCGCACCACCCTGGGTCAGGGCTGGCCCTACCACAGCTTCGATTTCAATGACCTTCCGCTGGGCGTGTATACCCTGACGGCCGTGGCCACCACGCCCGATGGCCGCCGGGTGCCGCTGAAACTGGGCCTAGAACCGGGCAACGTGGAAGCCAGCAGCGTGACCCTGAAGTGGAGCAGTTATGACGTGAGCGGCGCCCTGAAGCAGGTCAAGGTGTACGTGCGCGACTGACCACCGCACACCTGCAGGGAAGGCCGACAGACAGACACAAGCGGGCCCCCATATCTGCGCGTGCTCCTCACCGCTGCGCGCTAGCCTGCCGGGCATGACCGAGTCGCCGCCCCCCGACGCCGCACGCGTCCCCCAGCGGGGGCCGGTGCAGGTGCGCTCCCCGCTGCCCGACGTGCTGCGCGGCGTGGCGCTGCTGGGCATCCTGATCGTGAACATGCAGGCGTTCGCCGGCCTGCTGGAATGGCAGCAACGCGGCCTGGACCGCACGGCGCAGGTGCTGACCGATGTGGTGGCCAATGGCCGCTTTATCTCGATCTTCGCCATGCTGTTCGGCTGGGGCGCCGCCGGGCTGCTGGCGCGGCACGGCGCAGGGGTGTTTATGCGCCGCCACCTCGTGCTGCTGGCGGTGGGGTGGGCCCACTACGTGCTGGTGTGGCACGGCGACATCATCAGCAACTACGCCACGCTGGCGCTGGCGCTGCTGCTCACGGCCGCCCTGAGTGCCCGCGCGCTGGTGGCCCTCTCGGGCGTGCTGAGCGCATGGTGGCTGGGGCTAGGGCTCCTTGAGGCCCTGGCCGCCGCCGGGCGTACTGGTCCCCGTTTCACCAACCTGCCTGCGCTGGACCCCACCTATCTGGGCAACGTGGCTGACCGCGCAGGCGATTTCTGGCCGCTGCTGCTCAGCGGGAACCTGCTCAACGGGCCGTGGCTGCTGGCGCTGTTCTGCCTGGGGGCCGCCGCCCAGCGCACCGGCCTGCTCACCCGCCCGCAGGACCACCGCCCGCTGCTGCGGCGCCTCGCCGTGGTTGGGCTGCCCCTGGGGCTGGTGCTGGGCGCGGTCCTGGCCTACCTGAACACGCGCGGCGATCAGGCGGCCGGCTTTCTGGCGGTGCCGGTGCGCATGGGCGGCGGGCTGGCGGGCGCGCTGGGGTACGTGGGCGTGATCGGGCTGCTGGCGGCCTCGGGGCGACTGCGGCCGCTGCTTCACTTTGCCGCCAGCGGCCGCATGGCCATGACCAACTACCTGTCGCAGAGCCTGCTGATGACCACGTTTTTCTACCCCTACGGCGGTGCGCAGGGCTTTGGCTGGGTGGGTCAGGACCCGGCGCTGGTCTCTGGTGGGGGCGTCAGCTGGGGCGCGGCGGGGGCGCTGCTGCTGGCCCTCATCGTGGGCTTCTGTCAGCTGCCGCTGAGCGCGTGGTGGCTCTCGCACTTCCGCCAGGGCCCGGTGGAGGCCCTGGTGCGGCGGATGGTCTACGGCCACGCAGGCCAGAGGGAAAAACGGGATGCGGGTTGAGCTGCTCTCCCCCAGTGGCAGCCCGGAGGGGACCGGGGCGGCGTGTGGCCTGCCGCGCGGAGTGTGGGAAAAGGGTGAGGAGCGGCGCGCTAGACTGAGGCGCATGGATAACCGCACGAATCTGGACGACTACCTCGCGGGGCTGGGCATCAGCGACGCGGACGAGAGCGAGCTGCCGCCGCCCGCGCCCGATGCCGCCCCCAGCGCGCCGCCAGCGCTGGAGGCGGCGCCAGAGGCGCCACTGGCCACCCTGGAGCGGTTTCTGCGCGGCCTGATGAGCCGCATTGACCCCGAGCTGCAGGTGAGCGTGCGTGAAGTGGAAGACGCCCTGGAAGCCGAGATCACCGGCGAGAACGCGGCCAAGCTGGCCGGGCGCGACGGCCGCACCCTGGGGGCCATCGAGGTGCTGGCCTACACCGTGCTGGCCAAGCATGAGGGCCGCACCCACCTGCGTGTGCGGGTGGACATCGGCGGTTACCGCAAGCGCCAGGCCGACACGCTGACCAAGCTGGCCGAGCGCCTCGCCGTGCAGGTGGCCAAAAGCGGCGAACCCCACGAGCTGCAGCCCATGCCCGCCGCCGAGCGGCGCGTGATTCACATTGCCCTCAAGGAGCACCCCGACGTCATGAGCGAATCGGTGGGCGAGGGCGCGGCGCGGCGCCTGATCATCAAACCCCGGCACGGTTAATGGCCGCGCTGCGCGACCTGTGGCGGCAGGGCGCGGCGCAGCTGCAGGCCGCGGGCGTTCCCTCTCCGGAGGTGGACGCCCGCGCGCTGCTGACGCTGGCCCTGAACCTCTCGCCCACCGCGCTGCTGACCCGGGGCCACGAGGCCGCGCCGCCAGAAGGGCTGGCCCGCTACGAGGCGCTGCTGGCCCAGCGCGCCGCCCGCGTGCCCCTGCAGCACCTGCTGGGCGAGGTGGACTGGGGCGGCGTGCGGCTGCGCACCGACGCCCGCGCCCTGGTGCCGCGCCCGGAAACCGAGTGGCTGCTGCACCTGACCCTGCAGGCGCTGGCTGGCCAGGGCGCGCCGCGTGTGCTGGACGTGGGCACCGGCACCGGGGCGCTGGCCCTGGGGCTGAAGGCCGCCCGAGCGGACGCGCAGGTCTGGGCCACCGATCTGAGCGGGGGCGCCCTGGGCTTGGCGCGCGAGAACGCCGCGCTGAACACGCTGGCGGTGACCTTCGTGGCGGGCGACCTGCTCTCGGGTCTGCCCGGCCCCTTTGACGTGATTGTGAGCAACCCGCCCTACCTGCCCGAGGCCGACGCCACCGGCGCCCAGCCCGAGGTGGCTTTTGATCCGCCCCTGGCGCTGTATGCCGGGCCCGATGGTCTGGCGGTGGCCCGGCGACTGGCCGAGCAAGCGGGGGCGGCCCTGGCCCCGGGCGGTCAGCTGCTGCTGGAACTCGACCCCCGCAACGCCGCCCCCTTTGCCGCCGAGTTAAGGGCGCTGGGCTGGCACGCCGCTACTGCCCCAGACCTCGCTGCGCGCGAACGCTTTGTGCTGGCCCGGCGTGGCCCCTGACCCCGGGGCCTCTCCCGCACCCCACCACTCACCACTGACCACCCCCCACTGGCCCCTCACTCTCCCTTCTCTGCGCCAGGGCCGCCCGCATGGCCCCCAGCCGATCGCCGTGCAGTGGGTAGAACAGCAGCACCCCCACTGCCAGCAGCGCGCCCGCAATGGGCGGCACTGTCATGAAGAAGCGGAAGCCCTCGGCCACGCCGTCGGGCTGCGTGGTCAACCTGGGGTCATAGCCGCTGGCCCGGGTGACGGCGCCAAACACCTGCGAGGTCAGGGCGCCGCTGAGGGTGGTGATCAGGCCGGACATGCCGAAGTACATGCCCTCGCGACGCTGGCCGCTGCGCAGCTCGTCCTCGTCAATCACATCGGCCAGGATCACGTCGCCCATCAGGATCATGCCGGCCAGGGCGGCGCCGAACAGCACGGTGGACAGCAGCGCGCCGGCGACGGTCTGCACCAGCGCCAGCGCCAGCGGCAGCAGGGCCGCGCCGCTCAGGCCAAACGCCAGCATCAGGGTGCCGCGTGGGCCCAGGCGCGGCGCCAGCAGGGCGCGCCACGGCCACAGGGCCAGCCCCGCTGTGACAAAGGCGGCGGCCAGCAGCCCTGTGGTCACCGCGCCGCCCTCCTGGCCCAGGCTGTAGCGAACAAAAAAGCCCATGCCGGTAGCCAGGGTGCCGGTGGCAAAGAACCGCAGCGTCTGGGCCGCCACGACCACCAGAAACGCGCGGTGGCTGAAAGTGGCCCGCAGCGCCGCGCCGAACCCCAGCGGCGACTGGGCCGGCCCGGGGCGCTCGAACAGTGCGCCCAGCCCGAACAGAATTGCCCCGGCCGACAGCAGGGCGAACAGCACCCCCATGCCGCCCCAGCCCAGCCAGCCCGCCAGCAGCGGCGGCAGCGCCAGCCCGAACAGCAGCCCCAGGGTCTGCACCAGATTCATGCGCCACGCCACAGCCGTACGCTCGGCGTAGGTGCGGAACATTTCCGGCAGCAGCGACAGGTAGCCGGTGCCCACGGCGGTGCCGAAGGTTTCCCACAGGGCCCACACCACCACCAGGTAGGTCAGCAGGGCCACGGGGCTGTCCACACCGTTAAAGGGGGTCATGAACAGCAGGGCAAAGCAGATCAGGGCTGGCAGCCAGCCAAAGCGCACGTAGGGAATGCGCCGCCCCCAGCGGCTATGGGTGCGGTCCGACAGGTACCCGATCAGCGGATTGTTCGCCGCGTTGTACAGCGCGAAAACGGTCATGGCGGTGGCGGCCCAGCCGGGGTCCAGCTTGCGGTCGTCCACGTAGTACAGCAGCAGGAAGCTGCCTGCCTGCGCCGGAATGGTCAGGCCGAAGTTCATGACCGAGTAGCGCCAGCGCACGGCGGACGAGGTTTCGGCGCTCATCGGCGGCCCAGCAGGGCGCGCAGGGGGCGGTAGGTGGTGACCTTCACGCCGCTGCGCGCAATGATGCCTGGCAGGCGCGGGTCCAGAAACGCCTCGTAGTTGGCCACCCGCCCGGCCCAGTCGCCCGCCACCGCGCGCAGTTCGGGCGTGTCGCGCGCCGGGTGCAGGATGAAGTGGGTGAGCCCGGGGCCCAGAGTGGCCAGCAGGTCCTCGATCAGCGGCACCTGATCGCCGCCCCGGTCCAGCGGCAGCATCACGATGTGGTCCACCAGCGGCACCCCCCGGCGTTCCAGGGCCCGCAGCGCCAGCGTGACCGCCTGCGCCTGGGCGGGCCCCAGCCCGTGCGCGCGCCAGCCCGCCGCGTCCAGCCGGGGCAGAATGGGCAGCACCCCGCGCCTGAGGGCCGCGCCCACCGCGTGCGGCAGCAGCGCCGGGTGCGCGGCGGTGCCCATATGCCCGTCGGCGTGCGAGATGTTCAGCCCCCACGCCAGGGCCCGGTTCAGCTGCGCGGCCATCTCGCGCCCGGCCGAGGCCGGCTTCGCCTGTGCCCACACCGCTTCCGAGGTGGCATGAAAGTAGCCCTGCGCGTCACTCAGGCCGCCGCCCGGGGTCAGCGGGCGCCAGCGGGCCGCCGCCCACTCGCTGGTCAGGGTCAGGTGCACGCCCAGGTCTACCTCGGGCCACTCCTGGGCCAGCCGGGCTGCGGCCGGGGCCCAGGCACAGGGCATCATGATGGCCGCCGAGCGCAGGGTGCCCGCCGCGAACAGGTCCGCGCAGCCCGAAACGGTGGCCTCGCACATGCCCAGGTCGTCGGCGTGAAACACCACCACCCGGTCCTGGGGCGCGTGGCCCAGCTTCAGCAGTGCCGGATTGGGGAGCATGGGAACCGTCCTTGAACGCGCGGGAGAGAAAGGGGGAGCGGAACCTGCTCAGGATGGCACGGCCAGCCCGCATAGACCCAGCCGTCCCTCAGATGCCCAAAGCCGGGCACATGTAGGACAGCTGAAAGGGAGACGGAGATACTCTGTCTTCCGATGAAAAAGCTTGCCCTTCCCCTGCTGTCGCTGACCGCGCTGCTGACCGCCTGCCCAGACCCCACCCCGCCTGTGGTGAACTACGACCTGACCCTGCAGCTAGATGGGCTGGCCTCCGCTCCTGTGAAGGTCACGAATGTCTCGACGGGCGCTGTGCTGCTGAATGAAAGCGTCACTGGCACCAAAACGCTCAGCGGCATCGCGGCGAACTCGGTGCTGAAGATCGAAGGCCAGCCGGCCAACGGCTACGACACGCCGGCTGCGCAAACCGTCACGCTGGACAGCAGCAAGACGGTCACGGTGGCCTACAAGGCCACGCCCACCTACACCCTCACGGTGGCGGTAAGCGGTGTGACAAGCGCCCCCGTCAAGGTCACCGAGGTGGCCACGGGCACCGTGCTGTTCGAAGGGCCCCTGGCTGGCAGCAAGGCGATTGCCGGTCTGAAGGCCAACACCCTGGTCAAGATTGAAGGGCAGGCTGTGGCCGGCTATACGACGCCTACGGCCCAGACCGTCAACGTGACCGGCAACCAGAGCGTGACCCTGGCCTACGCGCCCGCTGCCGTGACCAGTGTGGGCGGCAAGGTGCGGATGTCGCTGGGCCGCCCCCCCTATCAGGGTCCAGATGACTTCGCCAAAGGCAAGACCGTGCATTTCTTCTATAAGAACGGCACAACTCTGCAGGATCTGCCCACCACAGTGGACAACAACCTGAACTGGTCCATGATGCTGCCGGGCGCCGCGCAGATTGCTGGGGCTCTGAAGCCCATCAGTACCTACGTGGGCCAGGGCCTGCCCAGCAACTGCACCGGCACCTTCAACTTAAGCGATCCCAACGCTCAGATCACCGATCTCAATGATCCCGATTTCTTCGAAATTGACGCCCGGGGTGTCACGATTTCCAACCGGATTAATCTCCGCCTCCAGACCTCGGAGAGCGACACAACCCCCCTGCAGCTGATCTATGCTGACCGACCTGTGAAACTCAGTGTAGATGCGAGGTGCGCGGTGAATGAGGCCACCTTTGTCGTTAAGGTCAACCTTGACTTTGTGGCTGGCTGGAATTTGATGAAAGACTCGGGCGATCAATACGCTGGCACCCAGATTCAGGACTCGGTACGCCTGAATAGCGCTGATCTGCGGCTTGTCCCCAGTGGTATGGCTGCCCGTACCTCCATGAACTGAACACCCCAAGTAAAACGCGCTCTGTTCAACTCAGAACAGAGCGCGTTTTAGGTTTCCGTCTCAGTCGTCGGCCGCCGGCGTGTCCTGCACGGGCACTTCCGGGTTCACCACGAACTCGGTGGGGTCGTACAGGTCAAAGCCGATTTCCTTCTCGTAGTCCTGAATCTTCACGTGCAGGCGTTTGACATCCCCTTCCACGGCGCCGTAGTCGAAGGTCTCGAAGATGGCGGTGGTCTTGAAGGTGCCGCCGTCGAAATCCGGGACCTCGCGCGTCTTGCGGATGCCTTCTTCCAGGGCCTTGCGGCTCTCGATGCCCATATTGCGGAAGGCCACCTGCATCACGTCGCGCTGGAAGTCGCGCGGGCCGTAGATGCCGGCGCGGTACACGGTCTCAAAGAACTGCTCCCAGTCCGGCACCAGGGTGGCGGCGGGCATAGAGAACTGGCCAATCACGTTCTTGATGGCGTTCAGGGTGCGCTCGGGGTAGTAGTACAGGTACATGCGCACGCCTTCCAGGAAGAAGTTATAGTGCGCGGCCTCGTCCACGGCGATGGTCTGGGCCACCTTGGCCAGCACCGGGTCCGCGAAGCCCTGCAGGTGCGGCTTTTCGCTCCTGCCCTGGGCAATTTTCATCATGTTCAGGTAATTCAGCTGGGTGGCGCGCTCCTGAAACACGGTGTACACGAGGTTATGAATGGCGTCGGGGAAGGGCAATTCCCAGGTCTGGGACTTCAGGCGCTCCTTGTATTCCTCGATCCACTTGGGGCTGCGCTGGCCGCTGAACAGCACGGCGTTTTCCCAGGCGTCGGCGTGCTTCTCTTCCTCACTGCCCCAGCGCAGCTGAAAGTGCGAGCGGCCGTGGCTGCGCCGGACCAGATGCACGAGGTTGCTGGTGAAGTCCGGCGCGTACTGCTCCACGGCAAAAAAGCCCTGCAACACGGTAATCAGTTCGGGTGGCATGTCCTGGCGCAGCTCGCGCCACTCGAAGGAGCGGTCGGGGTTCCAGTTGCGGGTTTCCTGGCTGCGGGCGGTGTACCAGCGGTACAGGCCCAGAAAGCCACGTTCGATCAGGCGGTCTTTTTCGGCGTTGCTCAGCAGTCCGGTGGGGGTGCGCGGACGCTCATTCAGCATGTTGGGGGGCATCACATCGGCCATGGGCGTTCCTCCTCAGGGGGCCGCGCCCCGACAGCGGGCCAGAACAGACACACGCGGGGGACGGTACCCACCCAGGGTAGGCCCCCTGGGCCCCGGCCGGCGTGAAGCGGGACGCAGTTCAAGCTGAAGCGTTTCTTCAGTCGGCGGTCAGCTCTGGCCGCAGACGCGGGTCCAGCCCACCGGGGGGGCCCCGTCAGCCGTCCTTTTCTGCACGTCATCCGCCGCAGCCCTGCTCTAGACTGCCGGGCATGAGCCTTGTGGGACAGCCTGCCCCCGACTTCACCCTGCCGGCCTCGACGGGCGAGCAGATCACCCTCAGCAGCTACCGGGGCCACCAGCATGTGGTGCTGGTGTTCTACCCCCTGGACTTCAGCCCGGTGTGCTCCATGCAGCTGCCCGAATACTCCGGGCGCCAGGACGACTTTGCCGATGCTGGCGCCGTGGTCCTGGGTATCAACCGCGATTCGGTGCATGCCCACAAGGCGTGGGCCGCCGAATACGGCATCGAGGTGCCCCTGCTGGCCGACATGACCCTGGCGGCGGCGCGGCTCTACGGCGTGGCCATTGACGAGCGCGGCATCAGCGGGCGGGCGGTCTTTCTGATTGACCGGGCGGGGACTGTGCGCTACCAGCATGTCGAGGACACCACCGGGGCCTACACGGTGCGCCCCGAGCTGGTGCTGGCCAAACTGCGCGAGCTGTAGCCATGAGCCCCACCGTTCTGTCGTTTATCAACCTCAAGGGCGGCGTGGCCAAGACCACCGCCACCGTGCAGCTGGCCGACACCCTGGCCTTTTTGAAGCAGAAACGGGTGCTGGTGCTGGACCTGGACCCCCAGACGAACGCCACCCTGGCCCTGATCGGCGAGGAGCGCTGGGCCCAGGCGGACGAGGCCGGGCAGACGCTGGCCCACCTGTTTCTGGACCTGCTGCGCGGCACCCAGTCCTTTGATCCGGCACAGGCGATTGTGCGCGGGGCCAGCAATCTCAACCGTGTGCCCGCCGAGGTGATGGCGCACCTGCCCGAGGGCAGCCGCTACGGCCGGGTGGACCTGCTGCCCAGTTCCATCCGCCTGATTGACGTGCAAGACCGCATGCAGGACATTGCCGCGCGCACCCATTACGCGGTCAATCCCATGGAGGCGGTGAAGCGCTACGTGGCGCCGCACTTTGCCGGCTACGACTACGTCCTCATTGACTGCCCGCCCAACCTGGGGTTTGTCACGCAAAACGGACTGGAGGTCAGCGACCACTACCTGATTCCCACCATTCCCGACCGCCTGAGCACCTACGGCATTGGCCAGATTGCCGGGCGCATTGCCGAATTGCGCCGGGCCCGGGGCCTGCGCCTGACCTGCCTGGGCGTGCTAATCACCAAGTATCAGGGCAGCAGCACCCAGCACCGCCAGGGCCTCTCGCGGCTGCCCGGCGATCTGGCGCGCGCCTTTGAGGGCACAGGCGAGCCCACCCCGCCCATCTTCGACACCCGCCTGCCCCAGACCAACGCGATGGCGGAAGCCATGAGCCACGACCGCCCGGCGGCCACCTACCGCGACAAATACGGCGGCAACGTGGTGGGCGGGCAGGCGGCCTACAAGTACGGCTTGGACCTTGCCGACGAACTGGAAGACCGCCTGCGCGGGCAGGTGAAGGGCCCCGCCAGCCCCTTTGGCACGTGGCTGAGCAGCCTCACCCAGAGCGAGAACTGAGCCCCTACAGCGCCAGCGGGTCCACCAGCAGGGGGTCCTCGGCTTCAAAGGCCTCGGCGTAGCGGGCGCGGGCCAGGGTGCCCCAGTAGGTCAGGCGGGCGCGGCGGCGCTCCACGATTTCGGGTGTGACGGTTTCGGACACAGACTCGCCCCCGAACTGGCTCTCGTGGGCCAGCACCGCCTGGGCCCAGGTATCCTGCACCGCTGCCACATCCACCAGCAGCGTGGGCCGGATGTCCGAGTTGCCCTGGTACAGCAGCACGCGCGCGACCCGGTGCGGTTCGCCGCTCAGGTCGGCTTTTCTCAGCTGTGCCAGATGCACCGCCCGCTTGGCCAGCTGGTAGGTGCCGAAGTGGTCCGGGTGGCGGTCATGGTGGTGCGGCACCACCAGCACGCGGGGGCGCACGGCCCGCAGCGCGGCGGCCAGGGCGTGGGCGCCGGGCAGCGTGTCGCGCAGTTCGCCGTCCGGCAGCCCCAGTTGGCCGCGCCACACCAGCCCCATGATGGCGGCGGCCTGCACGCACTCGGCCACCCGCGCCTCCGGGGTGCCCTGGGTGCCGCGCTCCCCGCGCGAAAGTTCCAGAATGCCCACGGCCCGCCCCTGCCGGGCCAGCCGAATCAGGGTGCCGCCCGCACCAATCTCGGCGTCGTCGGGATGGGGGGCGAGGCACAGCCAGTCCAGCGGCTGCGCGGCGCCAAAAATGGTCTGGAAGGGGGCGGGCGGCAGGCTCACGCCTGCCAGCATAGGCCGCCCGGCCCGCGCCTTGACACCCCCAGGCGCCCTTCCTATACTCTTTGAGCTTCCCCGGAAGCCCCTTCCGTGTTGGCCGATGTAGCTCAGGGGTAGAGCAACTGATTCGTAATCAGTAGGTCGTCGGTTCGAATCCGACCCTCGGCTCCAAGGAAAAGACCCGCCCAGCGCGGGCTTTTTTCATTTCTGGTGGTGCCCGGAAAGCAGCACAAAAGATCGATTGTCACTACCGTGTCACTACGGGAAAAAGGCTCCCCACTCTGCCCCACTCAGACCAGATCTGCGATATCAAACGCCGCCTCCTCCCGCTGGGCGTCGTACAAGTGCGTGTAGGTCCTCAATGTGAATGCCACGTCACTGTGCCCCAAGCGCTCACTGACGGTCTTCGGCGGGATGCCCACGCTGATCATCAGAGACGCCGCCGTGTGACGCATGTCGTGGAACCGGATGGGCGGCACGCCCGCCTCCTTCACCAGACTGGTGTAAGCCTTGGCGAGCGCGCTTGGCCAGACCAAATCACCCGTGACCGTGGTGAACACGAATCCCCGTTCCGTCCAGGCTTCGCCTGCATGCTGGCGCCATGCCTCCTGCCGCGCCTGCTGCTCGCGGAGTTTCTGCACCGTCCCCTTGGACAGCACGATGGTGCGGCGGGACGCCTTGCTCTTGGGCGTGGAGACCTCTAGGCGAACCGACGACATAGTCGCCTTCTTGAGGCGGGTCTTGCCCTCAACCGGCGCACCGATAACCTCCACGAGGTTGTTCTTTACTGTCAGGCGGGCGCGGTCCAGATCCACGTCCTCCCATTTCAGGCCAACGAGTTCACCGCGCCGCATCCCGGTCATCAGCGCCAGGTAAAAAGCGGCGTGCAGAGGATGAGGTTCCGTCACCTTCAGGAAGTGCGCCACCTGTACCCGGTCCCAGACTTCCATCTCCTTGCGTTCAATTTTCGGTGCCCTCACGGAATCCGCGACGTTTCGCGGCAGCATCTGCCAACGCACCGCCTGCTGCAGCGCCATCTTCAGGACCCGCAGCGTGTACGCCAGCAGCGACGCGCTCTTATCGTCGCCGCGCAAACTCGTCAGCATGTGCTCGATATCCAGTGGGCGCAGTTTTTCCAGTTTCACGCGCCCTATCTTTGGCGTGATGTAGCGGTTCACCGTGTCCCGGTAGCTCTGCACCGTGTTTGGCTTGATGCCCTCGCGTTCCTTGTGCGCCACCCACTGGTTCAGGAAGTCGGCCACGGTCATCCGGTCGGTGTCCGCGAGGGTGCCCTGGTGCAGGTCTGATTGCAGGGCCCGCAGCTTCTCCTGCATTTCGCCTTGGGTCTTCCCACTGATCCACCGACGTTTCTGTGAGCCGTCCTCTTTTTTACCGATAGTGACTCCGACGCGCCACCCTTTGGTCTTGCCGTTGCTGTCTTTACGACGGCTTATAGTGCCTTCGCCGTTAGCCCGCTTAGCCATTCCGTTTCTCCTGAGCAGAGAGGGCATCCAGCTGCAGGTCGAGAGCCTGTAGCACGTTCAGTAGACTTTCGGGCACCCGCCCGCGACGACCACTCAGGATCTGCGCCAGTGAGGGGGGCTTGATGCCCAGCTGCCGTGCCAGTTCTGCTTGGGTCAGGCCGCGCTCTTGCATTCGCACCCGAATCCGCTGGCGAATGAGTTCGTCAGTGTCCATAAACCTATGTTAGTCAATATGACTAATGTCGGCAAGTGAGCTGGCTTCCCGTGCTCTCGCGCGGTGCCGCCTAACTGCATCAAGCTTCTGGCACTGCTCGGAACAGAACCTCTGAGAGGGCTGCATGAACCGCACCACACGGCAATCCTGCCGAGCGCAATCACGCAGCAGCACCGAACGCCCTAACCGCTTGTCATGAACCATCATGACTAGGAGCGCCTGAATTCCGAATGGCAGATTAAGCTGCAGGGTGTGGTCCTCCGGTGACAGCCGCAACCGCGGCAATGCCAGGGTCGCGTCACTTTCACCAGCATTTCGCATGGGAACGATCCAGAGCCTGTCCATCTGAATCGAGATTGCCGTTTCCAGATTGTCCATGGGGGAAATACCGGGCGAAGCCAGAAAGCCGCGAATGATTTCTGCCCGCAGCTGCGCTGGGACCGTGTCGAGCAACTCCCGTCCATGCTCACTTTCAGCAGCTTCCTCAGCCCGTTGCAGCTGCGCCTCCTCTGAACCGTCACGCGATGTGGACGAGAGGCGACCCATGGCACGCCCCAGGTCAGCCAGTTGCACTGCGGCGGCGTGCCACATCTCTACGGACTCCTCGTAGAACGCGTTGGATGCCAACCCGTGCCAGGGCAGCGAAGTAAACAACGGGCCCAGTTCCTCTGCCACCCGTACCACGGTGTGTTTAAACCCGTCAGAGCGAGGATCAAGACCGCTCAGGGGTAGCAGGGTGTTCAGGACGGCCGGTAACGGCTTACCCGTCAGCGCCTGACGGTGCCACCGGGCGAACCATTCACGGGCCACCAACCGCTCCTCCCGGTGCACGGGCGCGAAGCGGAGAAGCCCCTTTCCACTCGCATGCGCGGCCTCCACGTACTCGACCGCGAACTCTGCGCTCCAGTGACAAAACATCTGCACGGACTCTGACATGGGCCAGAACCTACCGTGTAATGGTCTACGAAATGGGTGACCATTACACGCTGATGTGGGACGCTATGGGCCACAAGGAGCGTCGCCATGACTGAATTCACCCAGGAGAAGCTCGTCTACAGCCCCAAAGAACTCGAGCCCATGCTGCAACTCTCTAAGAACACCATCAACGCCCTACTGCGTTCGGGGCGGCTACGCAGCGTCCGTGTGGGTCGGCGGTACCTGATTCCACTGGACGCCGTCCAGCAGTTCCTGGCAGGCATCCCTCAATCCTGACCTGAACCCACCTGCCCCGTAGAGACCGACGACCACGTCGGTCTTCTCTTTAACCCATCTTCCGCACGGCTCCACCCGCCCCTTCTGGCGCGTGGCAGGTGGCGTGCTGCCGCTTGGAGTGCTCCGTGACCCTGCTGGCTGAATACGCCACCCATCCTTGGACCTACGGGTTCCAGATCGCCCGGCCCCTGCGCCGGGTGCATGGCTGGCTACCAGACGCGGTCACGGATACCACGGCCAAACGCACCCGCAAAGCGGCGGCCCTGCTGGGGGACGGCGCCGGGGTCCTGCCTCGCTTATGGACATTGCCGGGGCACCAGTTGTTTCATGTCGTACTGCCCCTACCCGGCACCCTGGACTTCTATGCAGAGGCGCACACTGCAGGCCGGGCCGAAATAAAGCACCTGTTCCCCCATGCCCCAACCCTGGCCCAAGTGGCCTACGGGCGCAGCGGGCTGATTCACATTCATGCCCTGGTGGCACTTCCAGAAAGAACGTCCCTGCCAACGACAGGGACGTTCGGCCGTCTGCATGCCGTGGCTGTACGGAAGGTGAGCCACCTGGAGAACCTGGCCCGGTACCTGTCCCGCCCAGCGGATGAACGAGCCGCGCGCCCCAATCGATCAGCGGCCCTGCGATACACCCGTGAGGCATTACAGGCGCAGCGTCTGGACGCCGCAGAGATGTACCTGGAGGGCCGGATGCGCCTCGGACGCCTGCCCCGCAGTCGCTGGCGTCAGAACATCCCGCGCAACCTGTGGGAAGCGCCGCAGCACACCGCGCCAGCACCAGGCGCAGTGCTAGACCCAGCACAAACACAAGGGCCACAAGCCCCAACCTGTCTGCAAAGAGCAACGTTGCTGGGTCTCCCGGTCTGTTCGCCCTTGCCTCAGGTAAAGCACGCTCCGGTTCCGCCTCGGGCCCGGAGCCCACCAGGAATGGACGGGCAGAGGGGTCCAGCCGTTCCCTTCACCCGCCTTGCTGTTCGTCCGCCCAACGGTTCAGCGCCTCCCGCCACACATGACGGCCATGAAGGGGCCACCACAGGAGATCACCTGCTCAATATCCTCCGTCTTTCCAAACTCGCCACGAACCTCTCCCACGGCAGCCTTGTCCAAATGGGAGAGGCTTTAGCACGCCGCGCTGGCACCGGCCTGAGCTTATGGCATCACGCGCGGCTCTTTGTTGTTGCTTTTTCCTCAAGTAGTGATCCATACGGGCGAGCCTGACCACCTGGCAGTCGTTAACTCGACCTCACCAACTCGCGCGTCTGCCCCATCCTCTGAAGGAAACGTATATCTATCCCCAGGGGATAGCCTCCCACCCTATCCCCTACCCCCTATCCCCACCAGCCACCCGACCCTCGGGGATTATTCATGGCGCGTTCCAGGCGACTGGTCAACCTGGGGATGATGGGCGTAGGGATGGTCAATGGTCCATTCCAGGAGCTAACCCCATGGCTCATCCCCACACACCTACTTTTTGACCATCCCCGTCATGGCGCACACCCGCTGGATTCGCCAGATATACGCTGTGATTCTGCTGACTCCTGGGAGCCCAACGGCAAACAATGCCCCTACAGCGAAGAGCCAGACCTTTAGGTCTGCCTTCCCCACCATCTTGCAGAACTTCACGCTGGACAGCATTTGCCAGAGAAGGGCCTTTCAATCATCCATATACATGATCTAAGCCTAGGCACTTTTCTCCTGAAGTGCTCGGTACAGCACCTCGTACTGCGTGTGCGGTTCGCCTAGCCCAATGACCATTCCATGTGGTTCACGGTGCATGGCATCCCAGGCGGCACGAGTGCCCACTGCCAAATCTTGGACACAGAATGGGAGGTTGAACCGGGAACGCACGGTCTCCCATTCAACCTGGCGCAGTTCAATGACCCAGCCGTGTTTGCGGCCACTAGGCTAAGCGGACGCTAGTGGTATTTCTGGCGGTCAACGGGCAGCGAGCCATAGTGAATGTGCTGTATGGCTACCTCGCTTCTGCCCTCGCGGAACTGACGGATGGGGTGGTGTACGCGGATGACAGTGCACGGGATTACGCGCGTTTTACGGCTCGGTCAGCCGAATTCGATACCTGGTTAATGCGTACAGAACACGCGCCGAGCGAGGAGTTCTGCAGGTGAGCGAACAGGACCCAGGCTGGAATCCTCAATGAGTTTTAGCGGTAGGCATTGACCCACTCAGATGCTGCGGCGCTGCTTCGCACATTGTGGACACATTAAATTTGACAATCTACGAACGGGCAACGGCATACGGGATCCCGTATGCCGTAAGCTGCTCTACCTTATGAGCTAAGGGGTTTGGCGTTAAGTACGCGTGGAGCAGGTCTATGTCCACCTGGGCCGAAACGGCATGCCGTTTACGGTAAGCTGGTTGAGGCACATTCGTAACATGGACGCGTGAGCCCTCGCCACACGCTGTGGCCATTAGACAGGCATTACACTGAGACCTTCCGAAAAATCTTTGAGTGGGTGGTGGTCAGGTATTTGCGGTTGCATGTGGTCGGCCCTTTCGTTCAAGTAGCCTCATGACCTCTCTGCACACCACGGCACTTGATGCGGCTTGCCGAGAATAGGCAGCCCCGACCAAGGCCATCACCCAACAACTCTTTGATGCCTACTTCAAGGGCAGCTCACCGCTCCGGACGAGAACACGTAAGTGACTTGATTGTGGTGGCATTTTTCCGCAACCACATCGCACCTAACCTTGTACTACAAGCCATACGTCATTACATCAAACGGATTAATCTGTTCAGTGAAGAATATATGTGCACACCAATGTTATGAACGTAGTGTAAGCTGCCGGTGTGAATGCCGCTTCCACTCACATTGACGGCGAGGAGACCCTCAAGCTCCTGGCCGCCGGCCTCGTCCGGCAGCACCGCGCGTGCGTCAAAGCCGAGGTCTTAGATGCTCGTGGCGCGAACGAGCGCACCCTAACCCCGCTCGCGCTGCTGATGGCGCAGGCGCGCATCTCACGCCTGCAAATCGCTTCTGGGCAGCTCGCGAGCGCGGACAGCCTTCACCGACTTGTAGCGAACTGCATGTTGCCCCTGGGCGAATGGGCCCCAGCGCTTCTGTTAGGCGTGGATGGCGCCTGGCGCGACCTGCGACTTATCGACCCGGAGTTGCGCGTGCCCACCCTGGAGTGTCGCGGCCTCGCCGAGGAAGGCGGCAACGTCGACGACCTACGTGAGAACGTATGGCACGCGAAGGTGCGCGAAGAACTGAAGCGCATCCCACTCGAACGCGTGCGTGACGAGGCATACCGCACCCTGCGGCGCTTTGTCGTCACGCACGCATTGGCCCGCCAGGCCGAACTCGACGCGGCTGTCTCCGCGCTCGACGACCTCACCCTTGGGGCAACCCTGGGGCCACTGCTCGCCGAGATGTACACGCCTGCGCACGCTGGTGAGCACGGCCGTCTGCTGGAACGCTGCGCTGCCTGCGGCAGCCGTGTTGAGGTGCGCGGCGGCGAGCCTCGCTGCGCTTCGGAGCGCTGCCGTGAGCGTGCCCCGGTTCTGAGCGTGCGCGACGTCCTAACCGTGGAGGAAGCATGGTTGCTGAAGCGTGAACTGCTGCTGTTCTGGGCTGAACCCGGCCAGGTGGAGATCGCGCTATTTGACGCGCTGCGCGCCCAGCGTGACGACGTGGAACTCTACCCTCGCCAAGACGAGGTGGATGTGAGTGTCGGCGAGGGCCGTGACGTCGGCATCGACGTAAAGGACTACACCCTGATCCCGCAGCTCGCACGGCGTTTCGACCAAGGCGCCGGTGACCTCGCGCTATACCGCCGCAAGATAGTTGTCGTGACCGACCGCGGTACCCGCGCGCGTGGCCTTGCTCGCCGCCGCCAACTGCAGGAGCTGCTCGATGAACGCGAGCTCGGCATCGAGGTGATGACGGTTCACCAAGCTGTCGACGCCTTCGGGTACCGTGCGCGCACGGGGCGCCAGTGAACGGCACCTGGAGCGGCCCTATGGAACTGCAGTGGGCGTGCCTGCTACTGGAGCAGGTCGGCGAGCGCTCACTAGAGCACCTACCACTAGTAATGAGTGCCTTCGCCGCAGTGGATGACCTACCGCAACTCGCGGAGCAGCAGACTGCGCTGCGTAACCTGCGCTCGCTGCCTCGGCTGCGCAAGCTGCGCAGTAGGGAGAGCGTCTCGGTGGCTGTGCAGCAAGCGCTGCGAGCTGAGGTGAGCGGTGAGTACGAGCTTGCGTACGAGATCAACGCGGGGGACCTCACCTTCGCCCGCAGAGAGACACATATGGCGACCCTCGCGCACCGCGCTGAGCAGCTCGCGCGCCCCTGGCCAGCGGAAACGCACGGCCTTACCCTAGCGCCTGCGAACGAAGAGCTCTTCGTTCGCTTTGAAGACCAGGGTGAGGTACACCTACGCATCCCAGCCAACGAGCTGCCGCCACCGCCTGCGCACCATGAACTCTGCCGTGAGCGCGCCCCGCTGCGCTTTACGATTGACGACTTAGTCGCTACTGGCACGAGTATGGACGTCGCCGACGCGCACGCTGGGCGCCCAGACCGCGACTGGGCCGGCACCATCCGCAAGCTGCGGCTACGGGTGCGCGGCGACGCCGGCTTCACCGACGACCGGGTACTGGACCTCGGCGGACTGCGGCACCTCATCGGCCTGCCCGGCGCCGGCAAGACCACCCTAGTGCAGGTATTGTGCGTGTACCTCGCACGGCATGACCGGCGCGTTGCGGTGTTCGTGCCCGCTATTGAGGTGGCTCGCCAGCAATTGGAGGTACTCGAACGCTACCTCGACCCAGCGGACGTGGCACTGCTCGCCGGGCGCGGCCAGGACACCCATGCCGAGCACGCCGACCGCGTCGCACAGGTAGTCGCCGCGCAGGACGCGGACCTCGGCGGTTTCGGATTGACCGTGGCCGGCGTGGACCGCTTCGCACGCGGTTGCGCGCTGCGCGCATATGCCACCACCGACGAAGAGACTACTTGGCAGCGCTGGGGCCCTGCGCAGCGTCCACCCTGTGAGAACGTGCTGCGACGGGTCACCAGTGAGGGTGGCCGCACGCGCGACGTGGTACACCTGTGCCCACTGTGGTCCCGCTGCGGGCGCGTGCACAACCACGCGCAGCTCGTCACCGCCAGGGTGTGGCTGGGGCACGTAATCAGCAGCACCGCCAGCGTGCCCGCGCACACTAGCGCACGCCGCCTTAGCTATGCAGAGCTACTGCCCGACGCTGTGGATCTTGTGATCGTTGACGAGGCCGACGATGCCCAGGCCAGCCTCGACCGGCAAGCAATGGTGAAGACGCCGCTGTTCGGCAAGGGCGGCCTACACCGCGCCAACCAGCTGCTCAGCGCTGTGTATCTGCCCGCGGTGCACGCGCCGCGCGCCACCACCCGCTATATGGGCGCCGCGCTTGAACTCGAAGGACACGTGCAAGGCATCGTCGACCTGATTCGAGCGCCGCAGTCCGTGGAACTCGCTGGCAAGCTGCTCACCACCCGCGCCTTCGTGGACCACCTCGCAGGGCAGGCGGACGTCACCCTCACCACCGAGGCGCGCAACGCCTTCGCGCAGGTATGGGAGACCGCCGTGCACGACATGATCTTTGGGAGAGACACGCTGCCAGTAGATGCCCCTCGCCTCGCGCTGCAACTCGGTCTAGGCGAGACCGAGTTGCAGCGCGCGAAGAACAATTTGCGCGAAGGCCTGCGCCGCTACCGCGACCAGGAGGACTCTGACGCGGCGCTCGCGCCGCTGCGCCAGGGACTTGCGGAGCTGTTAGGCGTGCCTGACGACGGCCACACCCGATGGGACCACAAGCTGCTGGTGATGGTCTCGCTCGTCGTGGCGTCGTTCAAGAAATTGCGTACCCTCGCCGTGGGCGTAGACCTCTCGTTCAAACACACCTACCTGCCCGACGACGGTGCGCGCGGGCTCGGCCACTTCGCGCCCACCAGTTTGCTCGGAAATTTCGCGGCGCTCAGCTACCTAAAAACAGACCGCATTCAGATTGAGCAGATCATCCTCGGACGCGCCACGCGCCTACTACCCGAACGTCTCGCGCGTGCCGGTGTGAACGTGCTGCTCACCAGCGCCACCTCATACCTGCCGTCCAGCAGCAGCTACCACCTGCACGCCCCGCCCGACTACCTGCTGCTGCCGCAGCGTGAGGGTCGCGACGCGAAGCTCACCCTGCGATTTACGCCGCGTGAACACACCGACGGACGCGCGATCCGCGTGAGCGGCGCCGGCGGCGAGCGCGACGAGCGCCTGCGCCTGGTGATCCGCGAGATGGCCCGCCGTCAAAACCCCGTGAACCCGCTCGGCTCGCAACTCGAGCGTGACCTCGCGCACGTCGCCGCGAACCTTAGTCCTGTCGGACGCCCCCGCAAGGCCGCCCTAGTCGTGAACTCCTACGACCAGGTGCTGGTGGTGCTTGACGCGCTTAAGGTGCATAACCCCAACCTGCACGCGCGCGCTGTCGGCCTGACTCGTGCGCGTGTGCCCGGCCGTAACGACCTGGTACTGCGCGCTGAGATTGAGGCGGCCGCCCAGCGTGACGACCTGTCTGTGCTGGTATTCCCCATGGGCGCGATCGGACGCGGCGTGAATATGGTGCTGGGCGGCTCAGGAGAAGAAAAGGATCTCGCCGCAATCGGCGTTATGTACTTTCTTGTGCGGCCACATCCCACCGTTGGTGACACCACGCTGCTGCACTCGCTGGTAAACCGCGCCACCGAACGCTTTGACCAGCATCGTCTCGGCAACGTCACCCTCGCGGACGCTCGCGCCCAACACCGGCGTGAACGCGCACGCCTCTACCGCACCATCCGCGAACTGCTCGAACGCCCGCAGCAGGCCAGCCAGCTGCCCGGCGACGCGCTTGAGGCGTTCACCGCGAACCTAGTGGTGCCGGTATGGCAGACCATCGGCCGCACCATCCGCGGCGGCGCCGACGCTGAGATCCACTTCGTCGACGCCGCCTGGGCCGGCAACAGCGCCGACGGCAAGGTGGACCGCCCGCGCACCAGCGTGCTCGTTGGCATGCAGCTGCTGCTCGACCGCGACCTGCGCGCCGACGACCCAGCCGCGCGCGAAGTAAGCGAGGCACTGTACGGCAACCTCGTGCAGGCGCTGCGCAGCGTAGAAGGCCTGCGCACCGATAAAGCCGCGTTTGAGGATCATGCCAGTGACTTCACCCCCTTCACGGACGACGGCGAGCCCGGCGAAGAACCCTGGCACGACGGCGAAGGCAATGAAGAGGACTGGGCGTGACGCCCACGAAAGGAGGAGCATGAGCACTCCCGCCACAAAGGACCGCAAGCCCAAGAAAATGTCCCCGCCTATCCTCACCAGGCCGTTCGACCCGAACGCAGCCCTCGCGCCGGGCGTGGCCCAACGCGTGCAAGAGCTTGCCGTGCGACTTGCGGACGGTCTCCCCATGGCATTCACACTCAGCGAAGCGGACGCGAGCATCCCGCCGCACGCTGCCACCGAGGTGTACCTCAACCGAGGTCTCGCCGACGCGCTGAGGGCGGTAGAGGGTCGCCGCAAATCGCAACTTGGCGACGCAGGCGCGCTACCGGTGGCGATGCTGCGCCTGCTGTTGCAACTGGAGGATGCCGACGCGCTGCGCGCCGAAGTGGAGTTATGGAAGGTGACCAACACTGAGTGGCCCGTACCGTTACTGGTCACCGCCGCACCACCAGATGTGGCGGTACGCCACGCCGTGCAGGCGCTCGGCGCTTGGATCATGGGGGTACCTGGGCTCGACGAGGCTGACCGCACCACGCTGTACGAGCGGTTGTCCCGCATGCCTCTGCGCACCGTTACCGACACCTTCCACCCGGCGCGCTGGAATGGGGATAACAAAGGCCACCGCAATCTCGCCGACATGGCCGCCCGCGCCCTGGAAGGACTCGAGCTGTTCCCCGGACGTGGCCCAATACGCCGCGTGGTGTCGCGGGAACTGACCAGCGGCCGGGCAGAACTCACCACGGACCCCTACGTCGCACTCGGCAAAGGCGAGTTGCCGGCAGCGTATGTCGTGCGACTACGCACCAAGACCTACCCCGGGCACCCGCAACCGCTGCTGCTGCTCGAACTGTCCCGCCGACAGTGGACCGACAACGTAAACACCTACCACGGCAAGGTCACCTTGCACGCCTTCCCGCAGGCGACGCCCGCGCGGCCCTGCCCGCCGGTGGTGCAACTCGAAGCCACCCCCCATGCGGTGCGTACCGCCACCGCTGGTGGGGACTATCTCGGCCTGCGCAAGCAGTACCGCACGCTGCCCGAACAGCCGTTCGTAGACAAGCGCCTCGACCCACGCGTGGTGAGTCACACCCCCTGCCCGGTGCTTGCACTCGTGCGCCAGGGGCGCGGCGTGCAGGGTGGCGCCACTGGAGCTCTCGAAGTGGACCGCCTGGTTGCGTTCGCTACCGCTAGCCTCGCGCTCGAAGCGCGCGGTCTCGTGCCATGGCGGGGACTGGCACGCGTGAAGGAACCAGGCCGCAAAGAAGGCCAGGAGATCGAAGAACCCTTCAAATACCTGTTCGCGGACTTCGAACCCACCAGGAAGCAACTCGCCACGGGCACGGGTGCAAAGAAGATTGTCGAGAAGCGTCAAGAGGCAGAGGCGTGGGCAGCCCAGGAGCGCGCCCGCATCGATGCGCACTATGGCGGGCGCTACCGCTTACTGTTGCTCCACGCGCCCGGCCATGATAACGACGCCCGCGAGGCGCAGCACATCCTCGAAACCATCCTGCAAGACCACGTAGAGGTACACCGCGAAGTGATGCCCGAACACACCAGCGGTCCCCGCGCCCAACTACCAGGGAATACGTTGATGCCCGCGCCGCGCGCGGAACTTCGTGTGGCCGCGTGGACGGACTTCCTGCGGCGCCCACGCCCGGCGTGCGACGGCGTCATGCTTGTGGTGCCCAAGGGCGACGGCGATACCGCCAATGACCCGGTAAACAAACGAGCGTCGAAGGTGGCCATACTACGCGCGCTCGGCGTGCACGCCCAGTACCTACGCCCCATGGAGGCCGCGGACGAGCGTGTGGACGGCGAAGTCGATAAGCGCGCGCAGCGCGACCGTAAGCGCCGCTTCGACTTCGTGCGCCGTGCCACACGCGCCTTCCAGGACCTCGCCTGGGAAGCGATCGGCATGCTCGACCCGGTTGAGGACGACAGTGGCCGGCTCTCCTCTGCGCTCGGAGACGCCGACCGTGGATTCGTCACGGCCCTGACGGTGGTGAGCGTTAACAAAAGCAAGAAGCGCAAAAACAAGTCCAGTACGGTGCCTTGCGCGTTGCGTCTCGACCTCGCCACCCAGCGCACTGAGGCTAATCTGCTGCTTGCTGACGGTTCGAGTGGCTGGCTAAATCTACGTGACGCGACCACGCGCCTCCTCGGTAACACCCGCAAGATGAACTTTGACGACCGCAAGGACGCCGCAGATCGCCGGGCGACGCAGGACTTCTTCCAGAGCGTTCTCGACGATTTAAACGGCCGAGTGTCTAGCCGTTCGCCCGAAGTGGTCGTGATCGACGGCGATACCGTGTGCCCCGCATGGCCCGGCCTGTACGACAAGCACCTAAAGCTCGACGACCTGCGCTTTGAGCCGGGCGAACCCGCCCGCAGCCGCCTGCAGCTCGGCTGGGGCGACCTGACCCTCGTACGCCTACGGGCTGCATCCGACCGCTCGCCGAAAGTGCTCACCCTTGGGGAGCGGGAGGTAGAGGTCCTCGGCGTGCGCTTCCCTACGCCGCGTTGGAGCGAGAGCGAGACCTTCCGTCTGATCGGTGGCGGGGCACCCACCTACCTGAACGTAGGGGCTAACAACAACCAAACGGTTCGTGGCATGTCCGGCCATCTAGCCGTGCACAAACACGGCAAGGACAAGGTCACCGCCCTCGAACCGTGGGTGAAGACGTATGCCACCCCTGATCCACTGGAGGTGAACGTCCTCGCGCCTGGACACTTGCCTGAGGAAGCCGTGGTGCATCTATTGTCCAAGCTGCGCCGCCGCTACGCGCACTACGACGGCTGGACGAAGCTCCCCGCACCCATGTCCTTCGCGCACGTTGTGAAGGACTACATCCCCGACTACGACCATGACTTTCAGGACGGCGACGATGAGAGCGTCACCGAGAGCGGAAGTGACTAAAGCACGCCCCACCAGGTAGGAGGTTAGATCAGCTTCACCCAGTCCGCGATGCCCCGTTCAAGGTCCTCCATGTGAAAGTTCCAGTCGAACGGATCGTAGGCAATGAGCCTTGGGTAATGGCCGACGACCGTATGCTCAAGCGCAGCAGCAACCTTCTCCACGAGCGTCCGCGCCTGCGTGAATTCATCAACTGACACTCGGTACGTGTCTCCAGCCTTAATGGGCATCATCCCTACCAGTGAATATGCAGTGGCGCTTCCGCTTTTTAGCTGCATGCTCTTTATGTCACTGATGAACTTGCCGTCGACCTTGCCATAACGATGCGTGATTTTGTGCCGGACCTGCGCGGCTCGCTTGAGTGCCAAGCGCTCATCATCTAATAGCGTGAATTGGTGCCAATTCAGCAAAATGCCAAGGACATGGTCCAGGGTGAACGCTCGTTCGGAGCTCTCAATGAGCGTGTTCAACAAGTGGTCAGCCAGCTGAGCAGGATTACCAAGATGCGGCAATAGGTCCCCATAGGTAAACTCGTGTGCCAAATTTTTGTTGAGTTTCTTGCTGACCTCGGTAGGGTAGAGAACCAGCATCAGCTTGCACACGTCAATGACGTAGTTTTCCAGGATGTTGATCAGATTCGCATAGTACAGTTGACGCTGTGACTGCATTACGTGGACAAAGGCACCATCAAGATCTCGGATAGCATCTCGCTCCAACTCAAGCTCATGGAGGTGGAGGTAAGCCTCTTCTGGCGGGGATGCAGATATTCGGGCTTCAATCTTCTTGGCTCGGTCACTAAGTTGCTTGCGTCGGAGCAAATAGGAGCTATGCGTGAACTCAAGCGACTTGACGTTCGTGAAGAGCTCAGTCACGAATGCCAGGTAAGGCTTGGTATGGCTGTCGGCCTGCAGGAGGGCGTCTGCCTCAGCAGCTCTTTCCTGCAGGTAAGCCTCGTACTCTGGATCAACCTGAGCATCTGCCCAGGCAGCATCTTCCGCACTCACATTAGCGTGCGCGTCCAGTTCGCGCTCAGTGTTGAACGGGTCGGACGAGCCGCCGATTTCCGCAGTTGTGTTGGTGGGCGCGGTCAGCAGGTCATTTGAGTCTGGTGCGTCCATCGGCCTAAATTACCACTGGGACATGTAACCCGCTGCTGCTACTTAGAGCGCCTCACAAAAGCGTTGGTGCTTGAACGTGATCAGGCAGCAGGCGTGAACGCCAGTTGGATGTCTGCCATCACCTCGTGCCGCACCCGCAGCTGAGGGTATCGGCTGAACCACCCTCACGTCCGCTCCGTCAACCTGCGGTATCTTCCCCATCGTTCTCTGGACTCCTGACCCCGGTGCGCAATCCACACTTGATGCCGCGATGACGACACGCCCGGCGGTACTGGGGAATAGCGTGCACCTTGTCCGCATACCTTCGGTCCAGGCGTCAGCGGGGACGACTATGCCGCACGTTGCGAACGTGCGGCACCCAGTCAGGGTCCAAACAGCATGCTGTCCTACCCGTTGGCCAGCAAGATTAGCACTGCCAGTGATCTTCCCAGGACGCCTACGCTCCATGACATTGTCTGCCCAGCCGGCAGGCGGCCCACACATGCGCGGGGTGATTCGAGTGGATTCACCCGAGCTATCTAGTCGAGGAACACCTCGTGAAATCGGTTGAGTACCCCCTCTTCATGCCCATCGGATCGTTGTTGCCTGCAGGTCATTCCGCTGCCACATCCCAACTCATGACGGCCATACTCCCAGCCAATTTGCGTCGTCAGCATGTATAGGATGCCGTCCAGAGCCCCTCACTCCAGTATCCTGGATCGGCCGCCTTTGATCTTCGGGACGTCAGGTGGGAGCAGCGTAGGGGTCAGCCGCCACAGCTCGTTACTGAACACTGACGTGGACATGCTTCACCCTGCGCCCCTAACCTGAGGTTTTGACAGGCGTTATTAGAGCATTTGTCATAAAGACACTGATGGATGAACATGTTTGAACCAGCCGTGAATATCACTCGGTGTGACGGCATCCAGTGCGGCAAACACCGCCTGAAGCAGTTCGTCCACCTGTCGGCAGTCC